>NZ_JBFUJE010000032.1:0-20573 GCF_056401535.1 Luteibacter sp. P4_E6
CCCGACCCGATCAACGCGATGCGTTCAATACATCGAGTGCCGCGTTGAAGGTGGGGCTGGGCCGCATGGCGGCGCTGACCAGCGCCATGTCGGGGTGGTAGTAACCCCCGATCTCGACCGGCTTGCCCTGGGCACCGTTGAGCTCGCCGATGATTTTTGCCTCGTTGTCGGCCAGCGTCTTCGCTACGACGGTGAACTTCGCCTTCAGGTCGGCATCGTCATTCTGCGCGGCGAGCGCTTCGGCCCAGTACATGGCGAGGTAGAAATGGCTGCCGCGGTTGTCGATCTCGCCGACCTTGCGCGCCGGGGACTTGTTGCTGTCCAGGAAGCGACCGTTGGCGATGTCGAGCGTCTTCGCCAACACGCGGGCATGCTTGTTGTCGTAGCGCTCGCCCAGGTGCTCAAGCGACGCCGCCAGCGCGAGGAACTCGCCGAGCGAATCCCAACGGAGGTAATCCTCTTCGACGAACTGCTGCACGTGCTTCGGCGCCGAACCGCCCGCACCGGTTTCGAACAGACCGCCGCCCGCCATCAGCGGCACGATGGACAGCATCTTGGCCGAGGTACCCAGCTCCATGATCGGGAACAGGTCGGTCAGGTAATCGCGCAGCACGTTGCCGGTGACGGAGATGGTGTCCTCGCCCTTGCGGATGCGATCCAACGACAGGTTGGTCGCAGCGACCGGATCGAGAACGCGGATGTCGAGGCCGCTGGTGTCGTGATCCTTGAGATAGCGCTCGACCTTGGCAATCACCTGCGCATCGTGCGCGCGGTGCTTGTCCAGCCAGAACACCGCCGGCGTCGCCGACAGACGGGCACGTTGTACCGCGAGCTTCACCCAGTCCTGGATCGGCGCGTCCTTGGTCTGGCACATGCGCCAGATGTCACCTGTTTCCACGGCGTGTTCGAAAACGATGCTGCCGTCGTCGGCGAGGACGCGTACCTTGCCGTCCGCCAGGATCTGGAATGTCTTGTCGTGCGAACCGTATTCTTCGGCCTTCTGCGCCATGAGGCCGACATTGGGCACGCTGCCCATGGTCGCCGGATCGAAGGCGCCATGCGCGATGCAGTCCTCGATCACTGCCTGGTAAACACCGGCGTAGGAACGATCCGGGATGACCGCCTTCGCGTCCTGAAGCTTGCCTTCGCCGTTCCACATGCCACCCGAGTCGCGAATCATCGCCGGCATGGAGGCGTCGACGATGACGTCGCTGGGCACGTGCAGGTTGGTGATGCCCTTATCGGAGTTGACCATGGCCAGCGCCGGACGGTGGGCGTATTCGGCCTTGAGGTCGGCCTCGATGGTCGCGCGGGTGGCGGCATCGAGCTTGTCGAGGCGGGCATAGAGGTCGCCGATGCCGTTGTTGGCATCGAAGCCGATCTGCTTGAGGGCGTCGGCATGCTTGCCCAGCACATGCTTGTAGAACTCGCGCACGGCGATACCGAACATGATCGGGTCGGAGACCTTCATCATGGTGGCCTTCAGGTGCAGCGAGAACAGCACGCCTTTGGCCTTCGCGTCCGCGATCTGGGCATCGATGAAGCTGGCGAGCGCCTTCCTGCTCATCACGGCGGCGTCGACGATCTCACCGGCCTTCACGGCGACCTTGTCCTTGAGCACTTTCACACTGCCGTCGGCGGCGGTGAATTCAATGCGCAGGCTGCCGGCCTTATCGAGCGTGGCCGACTTTTCGCTGCCGTAGAAATCGCCACCGTCCATGTGGGAGACGTGCGATTTCGAATCGCCCGACCACTTACCCATGCGATGCGGGTGCTTGCGAGCGAAGTTCTTCACCGAGAGCGGCGCGCGGCGATCGGAATTACCTTCGCGAAGCACGGGATTCACGGCGCTGCCCATGGCCTTGCCATAGCGCGCGTTGGTGTCTTTCTGTTCGTCGGTGGCGGGTGCATCCACGTAGTCCGGAAGCTTGTAGCCCTGCGACTGCAACTCACGGATAGCGGCCTTCATCTGCGGCACGGAGGCGCTGATGTTCGGCAGCTTGATGATGTTCGCGTCCGGCGTGGTTGCCAGGGCGCCGAGCTCGGCCAGGTGATCGCCGATCTTCTGCGCATCCGTGAGGTAATCGGGAAATTGCGAGAGGATGCGGCCGGCGAGAGAGATATCGCGGGTTTCGACGGCCACGCCGGCGGTGCCGGCGAAGGCCTCGATGATCGGCAGGAACGAAGCGGTGGCGAGGAACGGTGCCTCGTCGGTAAGCGTGTAAATGATCTTGGGCGAACTGGACATGATTCGGCGAGCCTTATGCTTGAGTGGGCCAGGTCATGGGGCCCACCGGCGCAAGCCTCAAGGGCGCACCGGAGAGCGGGAAACCGGTCCATTGTGGCGCGGCCGCTCGAAACGGGAAAGCCGCCCCGCAGCATGGCAGTTATGTGGGAGCCGATTTATCGGCGATTTGCCTTGCAGCTTCCCCGCTCCGTTGGCTTTTCGCCGCTGAAGCGGCTCCCACATGTACTGGTTGCCGATCAATCGGTTGCTACCGAGCGCTCAGTCGCAGCAGGYGGGCCTCGCGGCGGCGGGCCTTGCGCGCTTTCCAGCGCTCCGACAGGCAGGCGAAGATCACGTACAGGGCCGGCGTCGAAAGAAGGGTCAGGCTCTGCGAGATGATCAGGCCACCGATCATCGCGATACCCAGCGGGCGGCGTAGTTCGGAGCCCTCGCCCAGGCCGATCGCAAGCGGCAGCGCCGCGAGGATCGCCACCATGGTGGTCATCATGATCGGGCGGARACGTACGAGGCAGGCCTCGCGAATCGCTTCCTTCGAGCTCAGGTGATGCTCACGCTCGGCCACCAGCGCGAAGTCGATCATCATGATCGCGTTTTTCTTCACGATACCGATGAGCAGGACCAGCGCGATCATCGCCACCACGGAGAGCTCCGTATCGGTGATCACCAGCGCGGCCAAGGCACCCACGCCGGCGGCGGGCAGCGTGGAAAGAATGGTCACCGGATGAATCAGGCTCTCGTACAGCATGCCCATGAGCAGGTAGACCACGATGATGGCGGCCAGGATCAGCAGCGGCATGTCGCTCTGCGACTGCTGGAAGCGCCGGAAGTCGCTGCCGGCATCGAGGCGGATGTCGCCCGGCATGCGCATGCCGCTGATGGTCTTCTGGATGATCTCCATCGCCTCGCCCATGCTCACGCCAGGGGCGAGATTGAAGCTCACACCCATGCTGGTGTACTGGTCCTCGTGCACGATCTGGGTCGGTGCAAGGCCCGGCACCTGCTTGGTGACCGCGTTCATCGGCACCATGGCGCCGGAAGCGGCCTTGACGTAAATCTGGTTCAGCGACTCCGGCGTCGCCGCCATCTGCGGCAAGGCGTTGACGATCACGCGGTACTGGTTGATGTCCGAGTAGATCGTCGACACAGCGCGCTGGCCGAACGCGTTGTACAGCGCGCCATCGATATCGCCGATCGAAACGCCGAGACGGCCCGCCGTATCGCGATCGATCACGATGTTCTGGCGCAGGCCGGCCGCATCGATATCGCTGCCGACATCCTTGAGCATCTTGTTCTTCTTCAGTGCATCGACCAGCTTGGGCAGCCATTCCTGCAGCTCTTCGACGTCGTTGCCCTTGAGCGAGACCGAGTACTGGCCACCCTGCGAGGTGCCGCCTCCGCCGCCGGTGGGCAAGTCCTGGATGGGGCGCAGGCGCAGGTTGAGGTCCGGGTATTTATTGGCCTTGGCGGAGATACGGTCGAGTGCATCGAACGTGGTGTCCTCACGCCCATCCGCCACGGTCCTCAACTCGATATTGAACGAGCCAGTCGAACCGGTTCGACTGGTGCCCAGACGTGAGCCCACCGACTTGACGTCCGGATCGGCGAGGAGCATCTCGGTGAGGCGCGCCTGGCGCACCTTCATTTCACCGAACGAGACGGTGGAGCTGGCCGTCGCGCGCGCTGCCATCAGGCCCGTGTCCTGCGGCGGGAAGAAGCCACCCTTGACCATGCCGGCGAGCACGAAGGTGATTCCCACCAGCACGAGAGGCGTGAGGGCCATCAGCAGCGCATGCCGCAGCGACCAGTCGAGCGCACGACGGTAGACACCGATGAGTCGCTCCTGGCCTCGCTCCAGCGCACGGCCCAGTTTCGACTCCGGCTTGTCGTTCTTATGTGCGGTGAGGAAGTGGCCGCAAAGCGAAGGCGTGAGCGTCAGCGAGACCAGGGCCGACACGACGATCGCGGCAACCAGGGTGACGGTGAACTCCTTGAAGAACATGCCGGTGATGCCGCCGGCGAACAACAAGGGAATGAAGACGGCGATCAGTGACGCGGTGATCGATACGATGGTGAAACCGATCTCGCGTGCGCCGAGCAGGGCTGCGTCGAACCGGGAAATACCCTCATCCATGTGCCGGATGACGTTCTCGATCACCACGATGGCGTCGTCGACGACGAATCCGATGGCGATCACCAGCGCCAGCAGGGTCAGGTTGTTCAACGTGTAACCAAAGCAATACATGACCACGAACGCGCCAGCCAGCGACAGCGGCACCGCGAGGCCGGCGATGAGCGTTGGCGCGAGACGGCGCAGGAACAACGCCATCGTCATGATCACCATGCCGAGGCTGATCAGCAGGGTCGCCTGCACTTCATGCAACGACGCGCGAATGGTTGGCGTGCCATCGAAAAACGAGTGCAGCTTGACGCCCGCAGGCAGCCAGGCCTGCATGGTCGGAATCTGCGCCTTGATCCGGTCGACCGTCTCGATGACGTTCGCGTCCGATTTGCGGTACACGTACATCAGGATGCCGGGCTTACCATTGAACCACGCCGCCTGGTAGGCGTCCTGCTGGCCGTCGTAGACGTTGGCGATATCGGACAGGCGGATGGGCACGCTGTTCTTGACGGCGATGACCAGCTTACCGAACTCTTCCGCCGTATGCAGGGAGTCCGTCGCGGTCACGGCGATGTTGCTGTACCCGTCGGTGAGGAAGCCCTGCGGCGAGGTGACGTTGGCGGCGGTGAGCGCGTTGCGAAGCTGATCGGGAGAAAGGCCCATTGCATTGAGCGCGCGCAGATTCACATCGACACGAATGGCCGGCGTGGCGCTGCCGGCGATGTCGACCGAGGCGATGCCTTCCTGCTGACGAAGGCGCTGCGCGAGGATGGAGTCGGCGACGTTGTAGAGCTCGGTCGGCGCGACCGTGTCCGACGTCAACGCCAGCACGATCACCGGATCGTCGTTGGGGTTGGCCTTCTGGTATGAAGGCGCATTGAGCAGCCCCGCCGGAAGGTCCGGCTGCGCTGCGTTGATTGCCGACTGAACGTCACGCGCGGCGGCGTCGATGTTGGTCCCGTTCTGGAAGAACAACAGCACGAAGGTGCTGCCCTCGGAACTGTTCGAACGCATGGACTCCACGCCCGGCACCTGGCCCAGATGGCGTTCCAGGGGAGCGGCCACGGTGGAGGCCATCGTGCTCGCATCGGCGCCTGACTGCTGCGCCTGGACGAAGATCGCCGGGAACTGGATGTTCGGCAGCGCTGCGACGCCGAGCAGCGAGTAACAGATCATGCCGACGACGAAGAGGCCAATGGCGAGCAGTGACGTGCCGATGGGTCGGCGAATGAACGGGCCGGAAATATTCATGCAGTGGGACGGCTTGTCTCGTGCTGGATCGCGCGGATCGTCCCTGTCTTAACGCGTATCCCGGAAAAAGGTTTCGCCGGGCGGCGAACCGTCCGGCGAATGAGGGTGGTGCGATCTCCCCCGGTGACGCTTCCCATCAGGAAGCGGGCCGGGCATCGGCTAGCAACAACTCTCGTCGCGCCTTGCGCTCCGCGAGCCAGTCGGAGAATCGCTCCATATAGAGATAGATCACTGGCGTGGTGTACAGGGTGACCAGCTGCGAGAGCAGCAGACCACCGACGATGGACACGCCGAGCGGCTTGCGCAGCTCCGAGCCGATGCCGGTACCGAGCGCGAGCGGCAACGCACCGAGCAGTGCGGCGGCAGTGGTCATCATGATCGGACGGAAACGCAGCAGGCAGGCGCGGCGGATGGCCTCCTGCGCGTTCAGGCCGGTACGTTTCGCCTCGATCGCGAAGTCGATCATCATGATCGCGTTCTTCTTCACGATACCGATGAGCAGCACGATGCCCACGATGCCATCGACGGACAGGGTCATGCCGCACATCAGCAGGGCGAGCAAGGCGCCGACGCCTGCGGGGGGCAGCGTGGAGATGATCGTCAGCGGGTGGATGWAGCTCTCGTAGAGCACGCCCAGCACGATGTAGATGACGATGATCGAGGCCAGCAGCAGGAGCACTTCGTCACCGACCGACGAGGAGAACTCCGCGGCCTTGCCGATGAACTGCCCACGCACCTGCGGCGGGAAGTTGAGCTGCTGCTCCACCTCGTGGATGGCCGCGACCGCCTGGGAGAGTGACTTGCCCTGCGCGAGGTTGAACGAGATCGTCACTGCCGGCAGCTGCTGCAGATGCGTGACGACCAGGGGCGCGCTCGTGACCACGGAACTGGCCAGCGCGGTGATGGGAATCGTGCCGCCACCGCCGACCTGGAAGCCGACATTACCGGTATTACCGATGCCGGCCGGCGTGGCCGAGTTGCTCGAGGCCAGCTGGCCGAAGCTGGTGGCGTTGGAGCCCGTGAGGGCGCCGTTACCATTGCCACGCACCGTCAGCTTGTTCAGCAGATCGGAGCTCGTGCGGAATTCCGGTGAGACTTCCATCACCACGCGGTACTGGTTCAACTGGGTGAAGATGGTCGAGATCTGGCGCTGGCCGAACGCGTCGTACAAGGTGTCGTCGATGGTCTGAACCGGCACGCCGAGGCGGCTGGCACTGTCGCGATCGATGGTGAGTTTCAGCGCCGTGCCCTGGTCGGCCAGGTTGTTGTCTACATCCGACAACTCCTTGCGCTTGCGCAGCGCGGAGGTCATCTGCTGGGCGTAGCCGGCAAGCTCGGTCGAGTTAACGTCCGACAGCGAGTACTGGTACTCGGTCGCCGATACCTGGGTGTCGAGCGTGACGTCCTGCACGGGCTTCAGGTACAGGGCCACGCCGGCGATGTTCTCCACGGTCTTCTGCAGGCGCGGCAGCAGTTCGTCCAGTGACGCGCGGTCGCCGCGGTCCTTCAGCACGAGCGACAGCTGACCCTGGTTGAGCGTGGGATTGATCGAGCCCGCACCGATGAAGGCGGCGACACCGGCGACGGCCGGATCCCGTCCCAGTGCGTCGGCGACAGCCTTGGTGCGCTGCTCCATCTGCGGGAAGGCGACGTTCTGGTCGGCCTGCACCACGGCCGTGATCAGGCCCGTGTCCTGCTCAGGCAGGAGGCCCTTCGGAATGATGATGTACAGAACAACCGTCAACGCCACGGTGAGCGCGGCGACGATCATGGTCAGCGGACGATGATCGAGCACCCAGTCCAGGCTGCTGCCGTAGCCGTCCACGATGCGCGACCAGGTGGTGTGCTTGCCCGAGGCGGAAGCGTGCTCGTGCGCGTCTTCCGCGTCCGGCAGTTCGTCGGCCTTGAGCAGGTAGGCGCACATCATTGGCGTGAGGGTCAACGACACCAGCATGGAAATGGCGACGGCGATCGTCAGCACCCAGGCGAACTCATGAAACAGGCGACCGGTCACGCCAGGCATCAGCAGCAGCGGCAGGAACACCGCGATCAGCGAGACGGTCAACGACAGCACGGTGAAGCCGATTTCCTTCGCGCCGATTTCCGCGGCGGTCTTGGCGTCGTGACCCTGCTCGATATAGCGGACGATGTTTTCGATCATCACGATCGCATCGTCGACGACGAAGCCCGTGGCCACCGCGAGCGCCATCAACGAGAGGTTGTCCAGCGACATGCCGGCGAACGCCATCACGCCGAAGGTACCCACCAGCGACAGCGGCACGGCGACCGACGGGATCACCGTGGCCCACAGGCGGCGCAGGAAGACGAAGATCACCGCCACGACCAGGAAAATCGTCAGGATCAGGGTGTACTGGACATCTTCGACCGAGGCGCGGATGGTGATGGTGCGGTCGGAGAACACCTTCAGGTGCACGTCGGCCGGGAGCACCTTCTGCAGGTCCGGAATGGTCTGCCGGATCTGCTGCACCGTCTGCACGATGTTCGCGCCAGGCTGGCGGCGAATGTCGAGCAGCACGGCAGGCTTGCCGTTAGCCCAGGCGGCGAGCTGGTCGTTCTCGACACCGTCGATCACGTTGGCTACATCGGAAAGACGCACGGGGGCGCCATTCTTGTAGGCAATAATGGTGCCCTTGTATTCGGCGGCATCGGCGAGCTGGTCGTTGGTGCCGATGCTGTAGGACTGGGTCTTGCCGTTGAGCGTGCCTTTGGGCGCGTTGACGTTGGCCTGCGTGAGCGAACTGCGCACGTCTTCCATGGTCAGGCCAAGGTTGGCCAGCTGCGCGGGATTGATCTGGATACGCACGGCCGGACGCACATTGCCGGCGATCGAGACCAGGCCCACGCCCTGCACCTGCGCCAGCTTCTGCGCAATGATCGAGTCGGCGAAGTTGTTCACGTCGCGCAGCGGCAGGCTGTCCGAGGTGAGCATCAGCGTCATGATCGGCGCATCGGCCGGATTCACGCGGTTGTAAACCGGGGGGTAAGGCAGGTTGTTGGGCAGCGTGCCACGCGCCTGGTTGATCGCCGCCTGCACGTCCTGCGCCGCGATGTCGATATCGCGATCCATGGCGAACTGCAGCACGATCGTCGACAGGCCCGCCGAGGAGTCCGAGCTCATCGAGGTCAGGCCGGAAATCTGGCCGAAGTTACGCTCGAGCGGCGTCGTTACCAGGGCGGCCATCGTGGTGGCGCTGGCACCCGGGTACTGCGTGGTCACGACCATGCTCGGCGCACTGATCTCCGGAAGTGCCGACACCGGCAGCTGGCGGTAGCCGAGGATGCCGAGCAACAGCACCGCCACCATGAGCAGCGAAGTCGCGATCGGTCGGCGAATGAAGAGTGTCGAAAAGCCCACGTTTGTGTCCTGGTGTCTGGACCTTGCGGTCCGTGGGCGACGCGTCCGTCATGGACGCGCCGCGCGCTGCTTGATCAACCGCCGCGCTTGGCGCCCGAGCGACCCTGCTTGCCGGCCGTCTTCGACTTCTGCAGTTCTTCGGCGGTGGGGGCCTCGGGCACCTGACCCGGTGCCAGCGGCTGGATCTTCGAACCCGGTTTCAGGCGGAACTGGCCTTCGGTGACGACCTTGTCCCCCACCTTCACGCCCTTGCTCAGCATGACGTGGCTATCGCCGACTTCGGTGGCGGTTTCCACCGTCTGCATCTTGACCGTGTTGTCGCCCTGCACGAGATACACGTAGTCGCCGTCCGGACCACGCTGCACCGCCTGTGCCGGCACCACGAGACCGTTCTTCACCGTGCGCACCTTCAGCTGCACGTTGACGAACTGGCCCGGCCACAGCTGGGTCTTCTCGTTGTCGAACAGCGAGCGAAGGCGGAACGTGCCGGTGCTGGTGTCGATGGTGTTGTCGAGCACGTCCAGGTGGCCCATGGCAATGGCGTGCGCGTCGACACGATCGAGCGCGGAGACTTCCAGCGCGGACAGCGAGCCGTCGGTGGTCGAACCGCGGACGAGGTCCAGGTTCTTCTCCGGCAGGTAGAACATGACGTAGATCGGGTGCAGCTCGGTGAGCGTCACGATCGCGTCCGTGGTGGCCACGATGTTGCCGGCGTCCACCGAGCGGATGCCGGCGAGGCCGTCGATCGGCGCGATGACCTTGGTGAAGCCCAGCTGCACCTGCGCCGCGCGGATGGCGGCCTGGTCGGCGTTGGCGGTCGCCACGGCCTGGTCGAGGCTGTTCTTCAGGTTGTCCAGGTCCTGCTTGGACACGTACTGCTGGCCGCCCTTGCTGACGAGGTTCGTCGAGCGGTCGAGGTTGTTCTTTGCCGTGGCCGCGAGGGCCTGGTCCTGCTTGAGCTTGGCCACGGACTGGTCGTACTGGGACTGGATCGTGCGGGGATCGATTTCCGCGATGACGTCGCCCTTCTTCACTTCCTGGCCTTCCTGGAAGTTCAGCTTCATCAGCTGGCCACCCACCTGCGGGCGCACGGTAACCGTGTTGCGCGCCTGGACGGTGCCGAGGGCCGTGAGGTAGACCGGCACATCCTGGCWGGCCACCGGAACGACCGTGACCGGTACCGGCGGTTGATCCTTGCCCTGCCCCTCACCGTTGGACTGCGCGCCTGCGGCGGCATCGGCCCCCTTGGCATGGTGGCTCCTGACGATGAAGAAGCCCGCGACCAGCACGACAACAATGACGGCCAGCGCGATTTTCCAGAAACGCGACATGTAAAACTCCCAGATGAATAACCGCTCGAAGGCACCGCTCCGACCGGGCGCGCCGTGCGCCAAGGGGGTTATACCCCCCGGAGGTTAAGGATCGACGGCGCCAATGTTAGGTGTTGGGGAACGGAATTGAACAATGCCGGTTGACAGGGGTCCCCCATGACTGACGGCATGTTTAGCCCCTTTCCCATGAACCGTTCCAGCGCCGATCTCAAGACCGCTGACTCAAGCAAGGGTTCCGTTATACTCGCCMGGTTCGACGCCGCATCGCGGCCGCAGGCACGCCGGATCCCGGGGAGGGGGACGGCACACCCAAATTCAGTGGAGTCAATGCGTGAGCGGTTCTCCGAGCAAGTCCGACCAGAACTTCCTGCGTCAGTTCTCAATGCTGAGCGCCGGCCTCAGTGTCCTGACCGTCCTGTTGATGGTGTTGGCATACTTCATTTACAGCAACATCCCGAAGGACCAGGACCCCGCCGTTGCCAAGCGGACCGAGGCCCGGATCGCCCCCGTCGGCGCGGTCTATGCCGGTGACACGGGCCGTGCCGCCATGCTGGCGGCCCAGGAAGCCGCCACCAAGCTCGCTGCGTCGCAGGTCGCCTACGGTGGCAGCACCGACGGCAAGACCATCTACGACAACCTCTGCCACAGCTGCCACACCGCTGGCGTGGCCGGCGCGCCGAAGCTCGGCGACAAGTCCGCGTGGGGCGCCCGTATCGCCCAGGGCATCGCCACGCTGACCAAGCACGCCATCGAGGGCTACAAGGGCCCGGACGGCAACCAGATGCCGGCCAAGGGCGGCAACCCGTCCCTGACCGACGAGCAGGTCGGCAATACGGTGAAGTGGATGGTCGACCAGGCGAAGTAAGGCTGGCTTGATCCGCTCACCGATGAAACGCCGCCTCCGGGCGGCGTTTTTTATGGCTCTCTATGGGAGCCGGCTACGCCGGCGATGGGGTTGAGGCAGCCTGGCTATCGCCGCTGAAGCGGCTCCCACACCACCCGCGGGCGAAATCCCTCAACTGCGGGAAGAACCTCTCGAAGGTGCCGCGAAGCATCGTGTCCTCGGCCAGCAGCAGCGGCATGGCCTCGGCCACCGGGTTGGCGCGCGACAGGCGTTGGGAGATGCCACGCAGAGCCTTGCCGATCGCCTCGGGCTCGATATAGCCGGCCGGCAGGTCGTTCGCGTCCATGTAACCGAGGAAGCGCTTGAGCGAGTCAGGAAGGATYGGCGTCGCCGCGTGCATCTCGACGCGCAACGCGGTCGAGAACTCGTCGAGGGGACGACCAGACCACTTCGCGAAATCCCTTGCCAGGCAATGGTCGAACCACATGTCCAGCAGGATGCCGGCATAACGACGGAACGGTGCCGGCAGGCGCTCGCGGGCCGCGCGCACCTCGTCGTGGCTGTCGGTGAAGACGTCGATGGCCCGGTGCAGGTAGATCCCATCGCGCACCCGCGCCGGCAGCGCCAGATCGGGCGTGCCACGGACGAAATCGCCCATGACGCCGCCCAGCCGCAGTGCCGCGTCATCGCCCGCCAGCAGGGCGTGGGCCAGGATGTTCATGGCGCGGGTATCATGAAGGGCATGAGCGAACATTTATCTGAAGCGCCGGAGCATTTTCCGGACGAGACCGCCAGCTTCGCGCTCGCGGGCCCTGCGGGCAAGCTGGAATGCGAGGCCCGGGCCGCCGCCCCCGATGTCGCCCGCAACGCCATCGCCGTCATCTGTCATCCCCTGTCCACCGACGGCGGCAGCATGCGCAACAAGGTGGTGACGATGATAGAGCGCTCGGTGCGCGAAGCCGGTGTCGACACGGTCATCTTCAACTTTCGCAGCGTCGGCGGATCCGAAGGCGAGTTCGACAGCGGTAACGGCGAAAGCGACGACCTCGCCGCCGTCGTCGCCTGGGCCCGCAAGACGCGTCCCGGCGCCGCACTATGGCTTGCCGGGTTTTCGTTCGGCAGCTACGTCACCCTGCGCAACGCCGTGCCACTCAAAGCCGATGCACTCATCAGCATCGCGCCCCCCGCCGCTGGCCGGGGCTGGGACTTCGGCCCCCTCGAACTGCCGACCTGCCCCTGGCTGGTCGTCATGGGCGACGCCGACGAGATCGTCGACCCGCAGGCCGTTTACGCCTGGATCGACAGCCTGCCGGAGAATCGGCGGCCGCAGCTGGTGCGCATGGAAGACACCAGCCATTTCTTCCATCGCCGCCTGATGGATCTGCGCGGTGCGATCAAGAACGCCGTGAAGGGCTGGCTGCCGGGACCGCGCGCCGCATGAACTGTACGGAATCGACGCCGGGCGAACGCTACCGGGACGGCATTGCCGGGCACCGCTGGGAATCCGATCCCGCGCAGCTGCCCGTCATCGCCGAGTTCGACCGCCTCCATGCCGCGCTCTGCACGCCGGAGCCGCCGGCCGCCGGTCTTTTCGGGCGACTGAGAAATATGCTCGGCAGCGAGCCGCGCAAGACAGTCCCTGGCTTGTATCTCTGGGGCAGCGTCGGACGCGGCAAGACCTTCCTGATGGATCTGTTTGTCTCCAGCCTCGCGCCGGGGCTGGCCCTGCGTCGTCACTTCCATCGTTTCATGCTCGAGGTCCACGCGATGATGCGTGAGCTTGGCGATCGGCAGAACCCGCTCGACGAAGTGGCCGAGCGCCTCGCCGCGAAGTGCCGCGTACTGTGCCTGGACGAGTTCCTCGTATCCGACATCGGCGACGCGATGATTCTTGCCGGCCTTCTCGATGGCTTGTTCGCGCGCGGCGTGTCCCTCGTCACCACGTCGAATACGCCGCCGTCGGGCCTGTACAAGGATGGCCTGCAGCGCGCACGTTTCCTGCCCGCGATTGCCGCGATCGAGGCGCAATGCGTTGTGCACGAAATGATCTCGCCACGCGACTGGCGCTTGCGTGCGCTGAGCCAGGCATCGGTCTACATGGTGCCGCCCGGGGCGGAAGCCGAGCGCTCGCTTGCGCGTATCTTTACCGGCCAGGCGCAGGGAGATACCGTGGACGGCGGTTCAATCGCGCTGAACAACCGCGAGGTTCCCGTGCGCAAGCGTGCCGAGAACATCGTCTGGTTCGATTTCGCCGCCCTGTGCGAAGGACCGCGCGCGGTCGCCGATTACATCGAACTGGCGAGGACATTTCCCGCGGTTATCGTGTCGAACGTGCCGCAGTTCACCGTGTACTCCGAGAACGAAGCCAAACGGTTCGTGCTGCTGGTCGACGAGTTCTACGACCGGCATGTGAAGCTGGTGCTTTCCGCCGCCGCGCCGATCACCGAACTGTACGATGGCAACAAGGTTCGCGCCGAGTTCGGACGCACTGAATCGCGTCTCATCGAGATGCAGAGCGAGGACTACCTTGGCCGTGACCATAAACCCTGATCTGGCGCGGACGCGGACGCCTGTTCGCTTGCCGCCCATCACCTTCATGCTTTACGGGCGGGTCTCCCGCGCCACCTGACGAGGACACCATGGAACATTGCGAACTGGTTCCCGGTCGCGGCATCCGCCGCGACACCACCGACATCTTCTTCGGCATGCCACGCAAGAAGCTTCGCGACGCACTCGGCTGGAAGGCCGGGGGCGAGAACATGTGGGACGACGAAGACGAGTACAGCGCGCCCGACGGCAACGACTGGCTCCGCCTGCGCTTCCTCGACGACAAACTCTGCGATATCGAGGTCATGGGCGGCAACCTCGTCCATGAAGGCATCGAGCTGGTCGCCACCACCCTCCCCGCCTTGCGTGTCGCCCTGAAGAACTCGGGCATGGCGCTGGAGAAGACTCAGTGGCTTTCCGAAGGACACGACTGCGTGGACCTGCAGATCGTCGTCGCCTCCCGGGAAGACGCCGGCGATGTCGGTGATGAAATCGAATGGGTCATCACCAGCAGCGATTTCCGCGTCGAATGACACACCGGGCTAGCACCGTCGCCAGGCAAGCGCGCTTTGCGACGGTCGCCCTTGCCCTGCTCGCGATGACGGGTTGCGCCACCGCGCCCTCCGTCGCACCACAACGCAGCGCGCTTGCGCACTGGACACCGTCGCCGAACTTCAATGCGCGCAAGGCGCAGCTCATCGTGCTTCACCACACGTCCATCGGCGACGCCCCGGCAGCGCTGCGCGTGCTGAGCACACGCAACAGCGAAGGTCCCGTCAGCGCGCATTACCTGGTCGAAGCAGATGGTCGTATCGACCAGCTCGTGGACGACAACGCACGCGCCTGGCACGCCGGTGCCTCGCGCTGGGCCGGCATGACCGACATCAATTCGTCGTCCATCGGCATCGAGATCGACAACGACGGCAACTCGCCGTTCACCCAGCCGCAGATCCAGGCACTGGTGAACCTGCTCGCGGACCTCACTTCCCGGCTGGGCATTCCGCGTGATGCCGTGGTCGGTCACGGCGACATCGCCCCCGGCCGCAAGAACGATCCCAGCGTGCAGTTTCCGTGGGCGACGCTGGCACGCTACGGATTCGGGCTCTGGCCGGACGCGGTGCTCATCCCCGCACCGCCGGCTTTCGACACGCTCGCGGCCATGCGTCTGGTGGGTTACGACGTGAGCAATCCCCGCAATGCGATCATCGCCTTCCATCGCCATTACCGCGCGATGGAAACCGATGCGCTCGATGCCACCGACGCCGCGATCCTGTATTCGCTGCAGCGCAAGCTGATGTCACCGCGCTGAAGCCTCCTACATCGAGAACGACGCAAAGGCCGCGATGGTCTTCTCGACGGCGGCATCGTCGATGTCCAGATGCGTCACCAGCCGGATCGACGGAAGGTAGCCGATGCTCAGGCGCACGCCGGCGGCCGCCATATGTGCGGCGAGGTCCTTGAGGCGCGCTGCCGGCACGTCGAGGAACACCATGTTCGTGTGACAGGCCGTGACAGTGAGGCCGTCGATACGACGCAAGCCTTCGGCAAGTCGGCCGGCACGCGCATGATCGTCGGCGAGCCGTTCGACGTGATGATCCAGCGCATGCATCGCCGCGGCAGCGAGCATGCCGGCCTGGCGCCAGCCGCCGCCAGTGACCTTCTTCCAGCGACGGGCACGCTCGATGAGTGCGGCGTTGCCGAGCAACACCGAGCCCACGGGTGCACCGAGTCCCTTCGAAAGGCAGACCGAAACGCTGTCGAAGCCGGCAGCGACCTCGCGCGCCGGTCGTCCATAGGCAATGGCGGCGTTGTAGAGCCGGGCGCCGTCGAGATGCAACCCGAGGCCGCGGCGGGTGGCCAGTTCGCGGGCCTGAGCCATGTAGCCGAACTCGAGCGTGCGGCCGTGCCAGGTATTTTCCAGCGCCAGCAGCCGTGACCGTGCAAAGTGCGGATCCACGGGCTTGATCGCCGCCTCGACCTTGTCCAGGGGCAGGCTGCCGTCGGGGTCCTGCGGGATGGGCTGGGGCTGGATGGAGCCGAGAACGGCGGCGCCGCCGCCTTCGAACCGATAGGTATGCGCGTCCGCGCCGACGATGTATTCGTCGCCGCGTTCGCAATGGCTCATCAGGGCGATCAGGTTGCTTTGCGTGCCCGTCGGCACGAACAGCGCCGCGGCGAACCCCAGCTCGCCGGCGAGACGCTCCTGCAAGGCGTTGACCGTGGGATCTTCACCGTAAACGTCGTCGCCAACGGGCGCGCGCAGCATCGCTTCGCGCATGGCGTCGGTGGGCCGGGTGACGGTGTCGCTGCGCAGGTCGATCATTTCCATGGAGGCACGTCGTTAGGGAACCAGCGTCGGATAGTACGCCCCACACTTCACGAATTGTCGGCCCCGGTTGCGGCATGCTTGGCGCCATGATCACTATCGTCATGGGCGTTTCCGGCAGCGGCAAGAGCACGATCGGCGAAGGCCTGGCAGCCCGGCTGGGTCAGCCCTTCATCGACGGCGACAGCCTGCATCCCCTCGCCAACCGCGAAAAAATGGCACACGGCATCCCGCTGGACGACAACGACCGTCAGCCCTGGCTGGAAGCGATCGTGGCGGAGATGAATCGCCATCGCGAGCGCGGCGAATCCCTGGTGCTGGCGTGTTCGGCATTGAAGCGGCGCTACCGCGATTTCTTGCGGGGTGGGCATGATGATGTGCGCTTCGTTTATCTGCACGCGCCGCGCGATCTGCTCGCCCAGCGACTCGGGCAACGCAGCGGCCACTTCTTCGATCCCCACCTGCTGGATAGCCAGCTGGCGACACTCGAGGAACCCTCTCCCGACGAGGCGGTATTGCGCGTCGGGGTGAGCCTGGCGCCCGCGGAAACGATCGAGCGCATCATCCGTGCCGACTGCGACGCTGCGCAGGTCGGCACGTCCTGAGTCGCGGCGCGAAGGCCGTCGTCAGATGTCGTAACTCACGCCAAGCCGCACGTACCTTGGCAGCTGGCGAACCACGGCCTGGCCGTATTGCGGGTCGGCCACGCCGGGGTCCGTCTGCGAGTACGGATAGCGGTTGAGCGCACGCTGGTCATTGAACGCATTGAAGACGCTTGCCGTGAATGACAGCTTGCCCTCCGCGAACGCGGGCCGGTAGGTCGTCCCCAGATCCAGCTGGCGAATCCAGGGAAGCCTGCCCTGCGACCCGGGCGTCGCGGCGACACCGTCGCAGTAGTGGTACTGCCCACCGTATTTACCCGGGTCGGTAAGATTCGGGCCGTAGTAGCCAAGGCAAACCTTGGGCGAGCCCGAGACGAAGCTCAGGTTCGCGGAGACCAGCCACTCCGGGGTCAACTGGTAATAGCCATACAGCTTCAGCTGGTGCGTATGGTCGTTGTTCGTCGGGCCGTTGTTGTTCTCCATCAGGTAGCTGTTGTCCCAGTCCGGACTGGTGGAGGCGGCCGTCGCCTGGACATCGGAGCGCAGCTGGCCTTCCGTATCGCCGTAGCTGCGCGAGAACACGTAATCGACCTTGCCGTACCAGCGGCCATCGAACGGGTGCTCGAGGAAGCTTTCCAGTGCGTAGTAACGGCGCTCGAGATGCGGAAAGCCGAATTCGGCGTTGGTCATCGGTACGCTGACCAGCTGGCCCGACGTGTCGATCAGATTGAACGTGCTGGCGCGACCGGGGTTGAACAGGTAGCAGCTGTTGGTCGTGGCGACGTCGTAGCCGAGCGTGGCGGCCTTGGCGATGATCCGGTCGGTATCGCAATAGTCGTCGATCGCGCTGCGCAGGATGCGCTGGGTCAGCTTCGCGCCATAAACCCAGTCATGCCCCAGTGTTTTGGTGAAGCCGAGGATGAACTCGTCCTGGTATTCGGATTTCAGGTTCTTCGCGGTGACCGTCTGCGCGTCGGGAAGGACACCGTAGTAGTTGTTGGAAGACACCGGCTTCGAGAAAGACGTCAGTCCGGTCGGCAGGCCCTGCCCGTCGATACCACTATAAGTGAAGTACTGCGAGGTACTCAGCGCCGCGCCCGCTGCGTTCAGGCCAGGGTTGAGCGGAAGGCCGAGGTAGTAGCGACCCGCATTGCCGTACACCTTGAAGCTGGCGTCGCCGTTCACGTCCCAGCTGAAGCCAAGCCGTGGCGCCCACTGCGGCTTGTGCTGCGTGACATAGGCAGCGCCGTCGCGGTTGTAGTTTTCGAACTGGTCGTTGCGCAGGCCCAGCGAAAGCAGCCAGCGGTCGTCCACCTGCCATTTGTCTTCGATGTACTGCGCCCGCTGGCTGGATCGCACGCTCGCAAGCGAGCTCGTGACATGGCGAACGGCGTAGTAGCCATCCTGACCGTTGACGATACCGCCCGTCGCGGGCACGCCAAGACCCGTCGAAATGGGCGTGTTCGGGTCGGCGCGACCATAGCTCCAGTAATAACCATCGCCCGACGCCTCCGAACCCTGGTCGATCGCTCGCGTCACCTCGTTGTCGATACCGGCGCTCAACGTGTGGTCGCCGAGCACATACGTGATATCGAACCGGGTGTTACTGGTGCGCTGGCTACGATTGGGATTGTAAAGTTGTTGCACCGTCTGGTTGTTGCCCACCGGATTGCCGCCGTTGAGCGCAGGATTCTGATTGATGAGGCCATCCACGTACGTAAGGCTCGGGTCGTAAGCACCGGGCTGGTCGTACTGGCTCAATTTCATCTTGCCGAACAACGCCGACACCGTCAGGTTATCGGTGATGTAACCGGTGTACTTGCCCGAGAAGACGTGGCCGCCCGTCTTGATGTTATCTGCCGAGCCGATGCGATCGCCGCGACTCAGGTCAGAGTAGTCGTAGTCGTAAACGCTGCCACTGGTCTTGCGCGTGTTCGAGGCACCGGTGAGCTCGAGGATGTTGTTGTCCGTGATGTTCCAGTCGACCTTGCTGTACCAGCGGGGCGAATTGTAGCGGTACTGGACGTCCGGACTCGTACTGTCGACGGCCTGGTGCGTCGAACCCTCCTGACGTTCGAACTCGCCAGCGAGGAAGAAAAACAGCTTGTCCTTGATGAGCGGGCCGCCCACATACGTGCTGACCGTCGTGACCCAGCTCTTGTCCTGCGCATTGGGTCGATAGAGTTCGCCGGCTACCGGCGACGATGGCAAGCCGTTGGTGTAGTACGTGTTGCTTGCGTCCGCGCGTGYGAATGCAGGCTCCCACAACACCTGTCCACCGACATGCCATTCGTTGCTGCCGCGCTTGCCGACCTGGTTGATGACGCCACCGTCCGAGCGACCGTACTGCGCGCTGTAGCCGCCCGTATACGTCTCCTGCTGGTCGATGGCGCCRTACGGCAACGAAATACCACCCAGACCGCGCTGCGGATCGGTCACGTTGAAACCGTTGATGTAGTACGCGTTCTCACTGGCTGCCGAACCGCCAAAACTGTTCAGCGAGGCGCCGGTGGGGCCTGTGTAGCCGCCGCTGTTCGAGACCACGCCGGGTGCGAGGCGGGCGATCTCGTCGGCGTTGCGCGCCAGTGGGAGCCTGGCCAGTTGATCGGCGGTAATGACCGAACGCGAGTCGACCGTCGTGACATCGATATCCGCCTGCCGCGATGCGCTGACCTTGACGCCTTCGAGGTTGGCCGTTGCGGTTACGAACGACACGTCGGTCGATGCGGCAACTCGCAAACCGATGTCGTTGCGGGTTTCCACCTCTTGACCGTTACGGCGCAGGGTGACTGAGTAGGTACCGAGCGGGAGCTGGCTCGCGCTGTAACGCCCCTTGGCGTCCACGTTCACTTCCCGGGTAAGGCCGTTGCCACCTTTGACGACGACGGTCGCTCCCTGTGGGTCGCTTACCTGACCGGAGATGCCGCCCGTCGTGGACTGCGCGAGTGCCGCTCCGGTGCCGAGCGCCGTTAGCAACGCAGCGGACAGGAGATGGCGACGAATCGTGATTCTGGTTTGCACGGTGGTGCCTCATGAAGTCATCAAGGATGCCCGTTCAGGGCACATAGCGGCGCGTACACGCGCACTGGCCGGCACGCTGTACGCGGCCGGAAGATCGGGATGTCGCGCGCGGGAAAACCACGCGAGGTCGATAGAAAGGGGAAACTGGGGAGGGGGTTATCCGGCCGCCCGTGGGGCGGAGCGCACGGGGCGCTAGGGGATCAGACGCGACGACAACAGTAATACGCACCGATCGAAATGACTTCGATCAGAAGGTGCGCATGGGCTGAGCGTTGAATGGTCAAGATCGGGTGCCTGCGATAGGTTCAGCAGTATAGACGTCTAAATGTCTTAACGAGGTTGCATGCTGCTTGAGTATTCCGCGAATGTCAACCGTGCGTTCACGTGTGCGTTTCAGGGCCGATAATGGCTTGGCGACTTGCCAAGGACGCGGCGGAACATGGTCGAGAAGCTCGTCGGGCTCTCGTAACCAAGGTCCAGCGCCACCATCGTCACGGGTTCACCTGCGGCCAGACGCGGCAAGGCGACCAACAGGCAGGCCTGCTGCCGCCATTGCGCGAAGCTCGTGCCGGTCTCGCGGCGAAAGAGCCGGGTGAAGCGGCGGCGATGCATGCCAAGATCGGCCGCCCAGTCGTCGATGGTCTCGCTCATGCGCGGTTCTTCGAGGAACGCCGCGCAGCGCGCCGCGAGCGGTGCGTCGGTAGGCAGGGGCAGGGCCAGCGGGATGGTCGGCGCCCTGGCGATCTCCTCGACCACCAGGGACATCAGCAGGCCGTCGCGTCCCTCCTGGTCGTATTCACGTGGTACGTCCACGGCGGCGACCAGCAGGGCACGCAGCAAGGGAGCCACCGCAAGCACGCGGCAGTGGTCGCCCAGCGCCGAACTGGCCGCCTGCTCGATATAGACAC
>NZ_JBFUJE010000033.1:0-20258 GCF_056401535.1 Luteibacter sp. P4_E6
ACTCACGACATCGTACTCGCCATCGCTTCCAGAGCGAATGCGCCATGGTGCAGCGAAATGCTGTAAAGCCGCTATGTCAGGGCTGAGGCTGTAGCGTAAATTTTTCGCAACTCGGTCAGCGAGTGCTCGTTAGAGGCAACTTGGCAGTGGCTGGGCCCCTCCGTTCGCTTGCCTGCCGGGCTGCGATTGCCAGCGCCTGTTCGATTGCATCGATGACGATCTCAGGGCGGTCGTAGTTGATCGTGTGGCCGCTGCGCGGAACGATCCAGTTCACACCATGCGTTGACATGGCGGCTACCTCATTGTGCATTTGTTCCCACACCATGGTGCGTCGGTCCTGCATGGCCTGCGGCAAATCTTTGGGAGCAGGGCGCGGTGCATGCGTGAGCATGATGATGGGCATGTCACCGAAATCGCGGCGTGTGGCGCGGGTTTCGTCTGCGCTTACCGTCGCGAAGTTCTCCTCCTCTGACGTGTGGGCCTTCTGGGATTTGAGCGACGCCATGGCCTTGAAGGTCGCCTCGGTAATCGCCTGGTCCACTCCGGGATACATCTCGCCGACGCAGGGCGCGAAGGCGGGAGAGTCCTTGGGAATCGCGCCACTTTTGGCCGCATCAACGCAGTGTGGGTCTGCTGGAACATCGTGCTTCGCCAGCGCCGGCATCTCGCTGGCCTCGAGCGCCTCTCGTGCCTTCGCGCGGCTCACCTGGTCCTCATGCGAGCCGTCGACGATGACCATGCCCACCACTTCATCACGATACCGATCCGCGAAGACACGGACCGCCATGCCACCGGAGGAATGCCCCACCAGTAGATACGGTGGCTTGATATGCGCCGCCTGCAGGGCCTTGTGGATATCGTCGACGTCGTTCCCCGACGTGCCTGGACGATCGGAGGCGTCGCTGAAGCCAAGCCCTGCGCGGTCGTAGGAGCAGGTCGTGTGCGTCTTGCTGATAGCCGGTTGCACCAGCGCCCACGCAATCGTCGTATCGTTCCCTCCCGCATCGAAAATGACGGCGGGCGAACCCGTGCCGCGGCAATAGAGATTGAGGCGCCTGCCTCCGATGTCGACGAGCCGGACAGGGCCCAGGTATGCCGGGTCAGTCACCAGCGGCCTGGTAGGCGTCTCGTTCGCCCACGCCGTTGCTGCCGAGCCGAGGCAGCCGATCGCCGCCAGCGCGGCCAGAATTCGCTTTGTCATTCGTCGTGCCCCTGTTTCCCTGCTGCCTGTGCGTGGTGCCGCGACCGCGCCGGATCTTGGGCGAGAATGACAGGAACCAAGGAGCGCTGTCACGCCCCTTTACGCGTGGCCGCCCGTTCCCGATGACGCCTCGGCACCACCCACACGCATCAGCAAGGCCTCGCACGCATCATTCAGGCGCGTGACATGCAACTGCTTGCCCTGCTGGGCGTATCGACGCCGCAAGGCCTCGATGGCTTCGACGGCAGAGTGGTCTTCAAGATGCGCGCCGGAGCAATCCAGCTCGACGTAAACCGGATCGTTCTCCACGTCGAACATGGCCATCAGGCGCGACGTGGCGGCGAAGTACACCGTGCCACGCAGAAGATAGCGACGGCCACCGTTCGGTAGGTCCTCGCGATTCACGCTGAGGCGATCGGCATGCTTCCAGGCAAAGGCGATCGCCGAGATCAAGACGCCACACAGCACGGCGGTCGCGAGATTGGCAAGCACCGTGATGACGGTGACCGCGACAATGGTCAGCGCATCGGACAGCGGCAGCCGGCGCAGTAACGGCACACTCCCCCAGGCGAAGGTCTTCTGTGCCACCACCAGCATGACTCCAAGCAACGCCGCCAGCGGGATACGTTCGATCAGCGGCGATAGGAACAGCACGAAGCACATCACGAGCACGCCGGCCGTGATGCCAGACAGACGCGTGCGACCGCCCGAGGTGAGGTTGATCATGGTCTGGCCGATCATCGCGCAGCCGCCCATGCCGCCGAACAGGCCGGACACCACGTTGGCCGCCCCCAGTGCCATGCACTCGCGATTGGGCTGGCCTTCGGTGGCGGTGATTTCATCCACCAGGTTGAGCGTGAGCAGGGTTTCCAGCAGACCGACCATGGCCATGACCAGCGCATAGGGAAACACGATCTTCAGCGTATCCAGCGTCAACGGTACCTGCGGCCAATGCAGTAAGGGCAGGCCGCCCTTGATGGAGGCGATGTCGCCGACGGCGCGGGTGTGCAGGTTGAACAGATGCACGATCAGGCTGACGATCACGATCGATGCCAGCGCGGAGGGCACGACCCGGGTCAGCCGGGGCAGCAGATACACAACCAGCATGGCCACGAGCGCCAGGCCGAGCATCAGGTAAAGCGCGTTGCCGCTGAGCCAGCCRCCGCCAGGCGCGTGCAGATGTTCCAGCTGCGAACCGGCGATCACGATCGCAAGGCCGTTTACGAAACCGAGCATGACCGGATGCGGAATCATTCGCACCAGTTTGCCCAGCCGTAACACGCCGAACAGGAACTGGATCAGGCCGCCGAGCAGCACCGTGAGCAGGAAATATTCGCTTCCGTGCTGCACGACCAAGGCCACGATCACCACTGCCATCGAGCCTGCCGCACCGGAAATCATGCCCGGTCGGCCACCGAAAGCGGCCGTGAGCGCCGCGATAATCGCCGCGCCGTAAAGGCCCATCAAAGGATTGAGGTGGGCGACCAGCGCGAAGGCCATGGCCTCCGGCACAAGCGCGAACGCGGTGGTCAAACCCGCCAGAAGGTTCTGGCGGACGGAGAGGGCGGAGGGAGACATACGAATTCCTGTGCAGCTTACGCAGACAGGCTCAGGCCGCCACGAAGCCGCACACCTTGCCATGCTGCACCGCATCGGGCAAGGCGGGAGGGCAGGTAGACCGTCGAGTGGACTTACTTCGGCGTGAGCCGATACAGCCCACCGGGTTGGGCGTCTTCAAGTACCCACAGCGAGCCGTCCGGCGCTTCTTCGATATCGCGGATGCGTTTGCCAAGGCTCCAGCGCTGGACCGCGGTGGCGCCGCCCTTGCCGTCGAACGTCACGCGAATGATGCCCAGGCTGACAAGGCCGCTGAGCAGGGCGCTGCCCTTCCATTGCGGGAACAGGCTGCCCTTGTAGAACATGAGGTTGCCCGGCGCCATCACCGGCTCCCAATAGATCACGGGCTTGACGAGATCGGCCCGCGTATCGGGGGAGGGAATGGGCACGCCGTTGTAGTTCATGCCATACGAAACCAGCGGCCAGCCATAGTTCTTGCCGCGCTGGATCAGGTTCAGTTCGTCGCCGCCCTTGGGGCCGTGCTCGAGTTCCCACAGTCGACCGTCCGGACCGAAGGCGAGGCCATACGGCGTGCGGTGGCCGACGGACCAGGTCTCGGCCGGCGTAAGGTTGGGTCCGGGGAACGTATACGTGCTGACGACCGGCGCCGTCTTGGCGGCCTCGGTATCGGTCGCTGGATCGATCAGCGGGATGGTGGGCGTTCCGACCTTTCCTGCCCAGGGATTGCCAGGCGCAGGTTTGCCGTCGAGCGTCAGATGCAGGATTTTGCCGACGGGTTGATTGGGATCCTGGGCGGGCGTGAACCGCTGGCGGTCGCCGACGGTGAGGAAGAGAGTTTTGCCGTCCGGTGAAAAGGCGATCTGGGCGCCGGCCTGACCACCCTTGCCCGTGGGCATCTGGCGCCACAGCACCTGGAAGTTGTCCAGGCGGGCCTGATCGCCATCCAGTACGAGTTGACCTCGGCCCATGGCCAGGCCACCGCCGTAGTCACCGGGTGCGACATAGGTGAGGTAAACGTTGTGGTCGCGGGCGTAATGAGGCGAAAGGAAGACGCCGAGCATGCCGTTCTGACCTTCGACATAGCTGGCCGGCACGCCCTTGATCTCGGTCCTGGCGCCTTGCGGGGTCACCAGTTGCAGCCGGCCGACCTTCTCGGTCACCAGCATGCGGCCGTCGGGCAGGAACGCGATGCGCCAGGGCAGATCGAAGCTAGCCACCTTCGTGATGTTGAAAGGAAGGTCGGGATCGGGTTTCTGATCGCCTGCATTGGTCTGTGCATGGGCAGTGCTTGTGAGCAGGGCCGCGATCAGTAACCCGTTTGCCAGCTTCTTCATTCGCATGTTTTCCTTACGTCCGAGTGACCCGGAAGATCGTAGTGTTCTCAATGCCGTTTGAGTGTGACGGTTTCTTTAATCCGGCGTGGCCGAGTCCACGCACGCCACATAAAGCACCCGCCTAAGTTCGCCCTTCCGGTTCGGGCACGTAGAGCGTGCACAGAGCGGCGAGGAGCAGGCTAGCGCCGCCCAGACCCAGTGCCCAGATGGGCTGATTGTGAAAGCACAGGCGCAGCAGCAGACCGAGAACGCTGGCGGCGAGCACCTGGGGGATCACGATGAAGAAATTGAAAATGCCCATGTAGACGCCCAGCTTCGCCGTGGGCAGGTTGTCCGAAAGCAGCGCATAAGGCAGCGATAGAATCGAAGCCCAGGCAAAGCCGACACCCACCATCGAGGCGAGCAGCCAGTGTGGGTCGCGGATGTACAGGAACGACAACAGCCCTGCGCCACCAAGGCACAGGTTCATCACGTGGCTGATGCGCAGGCCCCAACGGCGAACCATCAGCGGGATAACCACCGCGGCCAGTGCGCCAAATCCATTATAGGCGGCGAACAGCACGCCGACCCAGTTGGCTCCCTCGTTGTAGACCGACGAGCTGGTATCGGCGGTGCCGTAAATCGTCTGCGTCACACCTGCGGTGGTGTAGATCCACATCGCGAACAGCGAGAACCAGGAAAACAACTGCACCCCGGCCAGGCGCCGCATCGAGATCGGCATGCCATAAACGTCACCCATCACCTCGCGCAGCATCCCGCGGCTACGCGTCCGGCCAAGCCAGGTGAGCAGAAGGCCAAACAGGATCAGGCCGCCGGCCAGCAGGTAAACCTCCTTCTCCAGCGAAAAATGCCTGATCGCAACGAAAACCGCGGCACCCGCCAGCAGCAGTAGCAAGCCCGGTCGCCCGGCCCGTGATACATCCACCGACGGCCCTTCAGGCACGTTGTCGGTGAACGAACGCAGCTGCGCAGGCGGGTACTCGCGCGTGGTCAGCATGGTCCAGAGCACGGCCCCGAGCAGTACCGCGCCGCCGCCGTAGAAGGCGAACTTCACCGTATCGGGAATGCCTCCGTCCTTCGCCACGTTGGCGACACCGAACTGCGCCAGGACCCAGGGCAGCATGGAAGCGACCACGGCACCCGCGCCGATGAAGAAACTCTGCATTGCATAACCCGCGGGACGTTGCCGCGTGGGCAACTGATCGCCCACCAGGGCGCGGAACGGCTCCATCGACACGTTGATGGACGCATCCAGGATCCACAGCAAGCCGGCGGCCATCCACAACGCCGGCGTGTTCGGCATCCACAGCAGCGCAAGCGAGGCGAACACGGCTCCGGCCAGAAAGTACGGCCGGCGTCGGCCCAGGCGGTTCCAGGTCCGATCGGAATAGTGACCGACGATCGGTTGCACGATCAGTCCCGTCAGCGGCGCGGCGATCCACAGGGTGGGAATGTCGTTTACGTTCGCGCCCAATGTCTGGAATATCCGACTGACATTCGCGTTCTGCAGGGCGAGGCCGAACTGGAGGCCCAGAAAGCCGAAGCACATGTTCCATATCTGCCAGAACGAAAGCGCCGATCTCTGTGTCATTGGCGCGTGCTCAGCACGCACGCAGCGGGTCTGCACTGTGGTTGATCCAGGTCATGGGTACTTCCTCCAGCAACAGTTATGTCATGACCTTGCGCATCCCGCATGCTGCGGGCGCAGCATCGAGGCCCTTTGTCGCCCTTGTAAAGGAGAGGGCTCTGACGGCATAGTCAATCGACAGCGTGACAACAACGGAGAATCCATGCGGGTACGTCTCGAAGATGTGGCGCGCGAAGCGGGCGTATCGCCCAAGACGGTGTCGCGCGTGCTCAATGACGAGGCCAACGTGACCGACGCCACGCGTGAGCGTGTGCGTGCTGCCATGGAGGCAATGGACTATCGACCGCATCCGTCGGCGCGCAGTCTGGCAGGAAATCGCTCGTTCCTGGTAGCGATGCTGTACGACAACAACGACAACCCGTCCTCGACGTATCTGGCAGAAATCCAGGATGGCGTGCTCGAGGCCTGTGACGCGCATCGCTACAGCATGATGGTGCGACCACTGCGCATGCGCGATGGCGATTTTATCCGCCGCCTGGACACGCTGATTTCCGACCACCATCCCGACGGCGTGGTGCTGACGCCACCGATTACCGACTATGCGCCACTGCTGAAACGCCTGCGTGAGCACAAGGTGCCCTATGCCAGTGTGTCGCCATTGCGGCGCGGCAAGACCCTGGGCGTGACCATGGACGAGCAGCACGCCGCGCGTGCGATCGTCGAGCATCTGCTGGAGCTGGGCCATCGGCGCATCGCTCACGTGATCGGCATCGCCAATCACGGTGCCAGCCGCTGGCGGTTGGCAGGCTATCGCGAGGCGATGGAAGCCGCGGGTCTGCCGGAAGATCCGGATCTGGTAGTGCAGGGCGCTTTCACCTTCGGCTCGGGTGTGGAGGCGGCACGGCAGCTGTTTTCACTCGCCGAGCGACCGACGGCAGTGTTCGCGGCCAACGACGACATGGCCACCGGCGTGATGTGGGCGGCCGGTGAGTATGGCCTGAAGGTGCCGCTTGACCTGTCTGTCTGTGGCTTTGACGATACGCCCCTGTCACGCCAGCTCTGGCCGGCACTCACCACCATCCAGCAGCCCAGCCGCGAGATGGGAAAGATCGCGGCGGAGCAGTTGCTGACCGAGCTACGCGGCCACGGCACCGGTCGACTGGTGCAACTGCCTTTCTCCCTGCAGATCCGCGGCTCCACCGCCGTCGCCCCCTGAGACCACCGCGCCCAGGATGGGCGACGGTCATGCTGCATAGCAAATTGACAGCGCTGTCATTCCTGCCACCATGCGCTCCGGAAGCGTACCGCCGGTACGCCAGCCTGGAGCTTTGTGTGCCATTGCTGCAGCCGTTGAGCCTGTTTTCGCGAGGCATTTCCGTAGCGCTGTCCGTTGCCGGCGCCTTGATAGTGGTTGTTCCAGCCATGGCTGGCGATGCCACCCTTGTGCACCCCGAACAGTGGCCCCAAGCCGCATCACCGCTGCCGCCTGACCCGGCGATCGAATCCCGGATCCACGCTCTACTGACGAAAATGTCGGTCGAGGACAAGGTCGGCCAGATGATCCAGGCCGACATCAAGTACGTGACGCCGGACGACGTTCGCCAGTACCGGCTGGGATCGATCCTGGCCGGGGGTAACTCCAAACCGCCCGGCCAGCCGTACCCCATTGCCACGCAGTGGCAGGCGTTGTCCGATGCCTTCTACCGCGCGTCCATGGACACCTCGCGTGGCGGACTGGCGATCCCGGTGCTGTTCGGTATCGACGCCGTGCATGGCCACAACAACCTCGTCGGCAGCACGTTGTTTCCGCAGAACTCCGCTCTGGGTGCCACGCGCGATCCGCAGTTGATCCACGACATCGGTGAGGTCACGGCACAGGAGCTGCGCGCCAGCGGCATCAGCTGGACCTTCGCGCCCACGCTCACCGTGCCGCAGGATGTGCGCTGGGGTCGTTCGTACGAAGGCTATTCGCAGAATCCGGCCCTGGTAGCGCAATACGCCGCCGCCGTGATCGGTGGCCTGGAGGGCAAGGCGGGTACTCCCCAGTTCCTGGATACCGGGCATGTGATCGCTACCGCCAAGCACTTCCTCGGCGACGGTGGCACCCACGATGGCAAGGACCAGGGGGATGCCAGGATCAGCGAGGCGACGCTGCGCGACATCCACGCGGCCGGCTATGCGCCTGCGATCAAGGCCGGCGTGCAGGTAGTGATGGTCTCGTTCTCCAGCTGGAACGGGGTCAAGATGGCCGGCAACACGTCCCTGATCACCGGCGTGCTGAAAGAGCGCATGGGCTTCGACGGGATCGTGTTGGGCGACTGGAACGCGCACGGGCAAGTGCCGGGCTGCGCCAACGAGGACTGCGCCGCGGCATACAACGCCGGGCTGGACATGCTTGAGGCACCCGACTCCTGGAAAGGCCTGTACAAGAACACGCTGGCCGAGGTGAAAGCCGGGGTGATTCCGATGAGCCGCGTCGATGATGCGGTGACCCGCATCCTGCGGGTGAAGATGCGTCTTGGCATGTTCGAGGCTGGCCTGCCATCGGCTAATCCACTGGCCGCCAAGTCGGCGCAAGTGATCGGAAGTCCTGCGCATCGCGATGTGGCGCGTCGGGCAGTACGCGAGTCACTGGTGCTGCTGAAGAACAACCAGGCGGTGCTACCCATCGATCCGCGCAAACGGATCCTCGTCGCCGGCGATGGCGCCGATAACATCTCCAAGCAGAACGGTGGCTGGACGCTGACCTGGCAGGGTACCGGCCTGACCAACGCGAATTTCCCGGGAGCCACCTCCATATGGGCGGGACTCGAGGCGCAGGTGAAGTCGGCTGGCGGCAGTGCCGAACTCTCGGTAGAGGGCGAGTACAAGCAGAAGCCCGATGTCGCCATCGTGGTGTTCGGCGAAGACCCCTATGCCGAGTTCCAGGGAGACCTGCCGAACCTGGCATACCGTCCGGGCAACGATCACGACCTCGACCTGATTCGCAAGCTACGAGGGAAGGGCGTGCCCGTGGTGGCCGTCTTCCTGACAGGACGGCCGTTGTGGATGAATCGCGAGATAAACGCCGCCGACGCCTTTGTGGTCGCGTGGCTCCCGGGCAGCGAAGGGGAGGGCATAGCCGACGTCCTGCTGCGCACCGGTGACGGGCATGTGGCGCATGACTTCCACGGCAAGCTGGCCTATGCATGGCCACGCAATGCGCTGCAGATACCTGTCGCTGCCGCCGCAAAAGGCGAGCGTCCGCAGTTTCCCTACGGCTTCGGCCTGACCTATGCCGATAGCCAGAAGACCGGTACGCTGTCTGAGGAACCGGGACTTGTACTGAGCAGTGCGCAGGCCGGCGTCTACTTCACCCGAGGCAAGCCGGCACAGGATTTCGTCGTGAGACTGACCGGCGCGAACGGCGCCGTGACGAATGTCGTTGCCACGCCGGCCGCCACGGCAGACGGAAGCCTGCATATCAGCGCGCTCGACTATAAGGCGCAGGAAGACGCGCGCAGCCTGAGCTGGTCCGGTACCGGTAACGATGTCGCAAGCGTTGAACTGGTGGCTCCGGCGCCACTCGATGTCGATCGGGAAACCAATGGCGACGTTCTACTGGTGACGACGTTGAGGGTTGATACGGTGTCACCGGGGGACACCTCGACGATCGGGATCGGCTGCGGAGCGGGCTGCAGGGGTCAGGTGACAGTGGGACCACAGCTTGCCGCGCTGCCTAAAGCGCAATGGTTGAAGGTGGGCATTCCGTTGAAATGTTTCCGCGATGCCGGCGCGAATATGAGCAAGGTAGATCGGCCCTTCCAATGGTCCAGTCATGCCGGCACGCAGATTGCGATCACAGACGTGTCGCTCAGCACGGTAGCGGACCGCGCCCTGACGTGTCCAACGCACGGGGACAAACCGTGAAGCTCGCCAGGGTATCCATTTGCGCTGCACCAATATCGAGTCGTCGATACGTTCGATAAGCGGTGCGGGGCCGTTCTGCAAGAGTTTGTGAATACGTGGATGACTTGCTGCCCTGCGGCAAGCATTCATCGCAAGGGAGCTCTATTATCCTGTAATGACAGCGCTGTCATTCGGGGTTGGTAGCGCGCCAGGGGAGTTGGGAAATCTTTGTCATGGCCGCCGCGTGCGGCGGACATCACTGATCCGACGATTGATCGATGGGGAGAGCCAGATGAATCTGCGTCACAAGTTGTTGTATGTCGCTATGACACTCGCGTTTGCGCCGGGCACGCTGCTTGCGGCGGATCAGGACGCGACGGCGCAAAGTGCGCCATCGAAGAATCCAGAGGGTGCCGACAAGAAAGTCCAGAACCTGGACGCCATTTCGGTCAGCGCGACCAAGCGCGATACGCCGCTGCAGAAGACGCCGGTGGCGGTCACGGCGATCACCGTCGACACGCTCGACAGAGAGCGGGTCATGACCGTGCAGGACCTGACCAAACTGGTCCCGGGCCTGCAAGGCACGTCGCAAGGCGATCATGGCGTCGTGACGCTCACCCTTCGCGGCATCGGCAACGACAGCGCCAAGACCGAGTACGCCGATCCCGAAGTCGCCACCTTTGTCGACGGCGTGTACGCACCACGCGCCGAAGCGGCGTCCGGTCTGTTGCTGGACATGGATGGCGTCGAAGTGCTGCGTGGCCCCCAGGGCACCCTCTGGGGCCGCAACTCGACCGCCGGCGCCATCAGCTTCCAGACGGCCAAGCCGGACATCGGCGCGGGCTTTTACGGCAATGCGCAGGTCGAGGCGGGCAACTACAACCAGATCGGCTCCCGCGCCGCGTTCAACCTGCCCATCAGCAATACCTTCGCCATGCGCGTCGCCGTGGTGCACGAGCAGCACGATGGCTACGTCGATTACCAGGATCCGTCCAGCCAGCTGCCCTCCGTGGCACAGCAGCAGCAGACGTATCTCGCCTCCGGCGGCACGGCAGCCAACTTCAAGCCGATCGATCCCGGTCAGTACGTGCAGAAGGGTGACAAGTACAACGCGCAGGATCAGTCCGCCGCCCGCGTCAGTGCGCTGTGGCAGCCGAGCGACTCGTTCAAGTGGAACCTGTCTTACGAGTACTTCATCGATCGCGGCACGCCCAGCATGAGCCTCATGCAGACGCCGCGGGACGGGCAGAAGTTCTGGTCGGCGCTGATCGATACGGCGCCGTACCTGCACCGTACGTCCAACACCGTGCGCAGCCGCATGGACTGGAACATCAACGACGGCGTGCAGCTCAGCTACATCGCCGGCTACAACAAGTACTCGGGCCAGAGCGACTTCGACCAGGACGTCGGCGTCAGCGTGCCCACCAGCTTCACCACCAATGGCGTCTACCAGGACGATCGCACCAACAGTTCGCACTACAAGAACTGGAGCCAGGAGATCAACCTGAAGTCCACCGGTCCGCAGACCGTGGACTGGATCGTCGGTGCGTACTATGGCTACGAGAACAACGACATCCGCTTCGACATCCCCATCATGAACGGTACGCGCTACGGCACCGTCAGCTGGCAGGGTTCCTTCATCCAGCCGAAGGAGACAGTGGAGTCGTATGCGTTGTTTGGCCAGGCCACCTGGCATCTCAACGACAGCGTGCGCCTCACCGGCGGCTTGCGCTGGTCGCATGACGACAAGGAGAACAAGGGCGGCATCAACTGGGGTTGGGCATACGACCCGACCGTGCCCCAGCTGCCGATCTCGCCGGACGTGTACCCGGATCCGTCGAACGGCTTCAGCATCTCGCAGCGGAACACCGCCAAGTACAGCAAGAGCAAGCCGACCTGGCTGCTGCGTCTGGATACCGACGTCAGCCAGAACGGTTTGCTCTACGCCAGTGTGTCCAGTGGCTACAAGTCCGGCGGCACGCAGGACGCAGGCACGCTGTACAAGCCCGAGTCGCTGGTCAACTATGAAGTCGGCAGCAAGTTCGCCTTCTTCGACGGCCACATGACATGGAACTCGGCTGTCTACTATGAAGCCTTCAAGAACTTCCAGCTGTCCGCRCCGATCGTCTATCCCGACGGCAACCATGGCCTGGGCTTCTCCAACGTCGGTGGCACCACCAAGGTGCTCGGCTTCGAGTCGGAGCTGGCATATCAGCAGGTGGACGATCGCTTCAACCTGATCTTCTCGGCCATTCCGAAGAAGAAGCTAGGCACGCTGCAATACGCTGGTTCCAACGACTACCAAGGCCTGCCGGCATGCCCGCCGGCGTCGAACCTCGCCAACTGCGCGAACGTCACCGGCAACGATCTGCCGCATGCGCCGGACGTGTCGCTCACCGCCATCTACGAGCACACGTTCCACCTTGGCAACGGCGGCCGCCTGACGCCTCGCGCCAGTGCGCAGTACCAGAGCTCGCAGTGGCTCAGCTACTTCAACCTGGGCGACGGCGACAAGCAGAAAGCCTATGTGCGTGGTGACCTGTCGCTGCGTTACAGCGAGCCGGGCGACAAGTGGTGGGTCAACGGCTACGTGCAGAACGTGACCGACAAGAAGACCCGAACCAGCGCCGGCCGTTTCCTGATGGCCGACGGCTCGCTGCAGTATGTGTCGCAGTACCTCGCGCCGCGTACCTACGGCGTCCAGGTGGGCGTGTGGTTCTGAGGTAATAAAGGGCGGCCGTGTGACGCACGTGCCGCCTGAGGTTTGCCGTTCTACCGGCGGCGCTCGCAGGAGCGTCGCCTATCCCTCCCGGGAATGGCTTATTTGCCGGGTCCGCGTGGGGCGGCCCGGCACCTTTTTCGTGTAGCACCGGCGGGGACACATCATGGCGCGGCTGAAGAAAGTGTTGATCGTGGGCGGCGGCACCGCAGGTTGGCTGGCGGCGTGCTATCTGGCCAAGGCGGTCAACGCGGTCGATCCCCGGAGTGTGCAGGTGCATCTGGTGGAATCGCCGGACATCGGCCTGCTTGGCGTGGGCGAAGCGACGTTCCCCTCTATACGCGGCACGCTGGCGGCCATTGGCCTCGACGAGCGACGCTTTCTGGTCGGTGCCACAGCGACGTATAAGCAGGGCATCCACTATCGCCATTGGGTACGGCCGCCCGGCACACCCGGAGCGGATCACTTCTTTCATCCCTTCAATACCCCCAGCCAGCGTCCGGGTGGGCCCGAGTTGTTGCCGTACTGGCTGCTGGGTGCCGCACCGGAGGGCATGCCGTTCGCCGACGCCGTGTCGATGCAGAGCACGCTGGTCGATCATTCCCGTGGGCCCAAGCGCGCAAGGGATGCGGACTATCAGGGGCCGATGAATCACGCCTTCCACTTCGATGCTGCCTGCTTCGCACGCGTGCTCGCCGAGCACGGCCAGGAGACGCTTGGCGTCGTTCGGCATGTGGCGACGGTGGAGCGTACGGAGCTGGACGAACACGGCGCCATCGCGCGCGTGGTGACGAAGGAGGAGGGCGATCTCACCGCCGATCTCTACGTGGACTGCACCGGACTGCGCAGCATGCTTATCGGCAATGTGATGCAGTCTCCGTTCCGCAGCCGTGCGGACGTGCTGTTTGCCGATCGCGCCGTGGCCATACAGGTGCCTTACGAAAAGCCCGATGCTCCGATCCCCTCGTACACGATCTCCACCGCGCAAGAAGCCGGTTGGATCTGGGACATCGGTTTGCAGAAACGACGTGGCGCCGGCTATGTGTATTCGTCGCGGCATACCAGCGACGATCGTGCCGAAGAAGTCTTCCGGCGGTATCTGGGCAGTGCAGGGGACGACCTGAAAGCCTTGCACATCAAGTTCGAGACGGGATACCGGCCTGAGCACTGGTGCAAGAACTGCGTGGCGGTGGGTCTCGCCGGTGGCTTCGTCGAGCCGCTGGAATCCACAGGCATTGCACTGATCGAGTTGGGGACCTACCTGCTCACCCATCTGTTGCCTGGCGACACGGACAACATGGAAAGCGCAGCACGTCACTACAACGAGATGATGGTTGCCCGCTACGACCGCATCATCGACTTCATCAAGATGCACTATTGCCTGAGCCAGCGGCGGGATTCGTCGTTCTGGACTGACAACTGCGACGTTGCCAGCATCCCGCAAACCCTGCAGGACAAGCTCGCGAAGTGGAAGCAGCGTCCGCCGCACAGGTTGGATTTCGTTAGCGACCTGGAAATGTTCATGACTTCCAGCTGGCAATACGTGCTGTATGGGATGGAATTCAAGACTGATCTCGAGCCCATGCGTTGCGCCTATCCGGACATGGAAGCGGCGCGGAAGGAGTTCGCGATGATTCAACAGGCGGCCGCTCGTGCGCTTGACGATCTTCCGGACCATCGCGCGCTTGTCGAACAGATGTGCAATGAACATAGTCAGCGCGGCCGACCAGAGGCGCGGATCAACGCATCAAGGTGACGCTTGCCATGTCCGGATGACTGGCGTCACACGACCTACTGCTCGGGTATGTCGCCGTTGGGTGCAGCGCAGATACCAAAAATCACATCGCGCAGCCAGCGATGCGCAGGGTCGGCATGCAGTCGTGGATGCCAGATCGCCGACACCGTGATATCGGAGGTTTTCACGGGAAGATCGAAAACTTCCAGGCCCATGCAGGCAGAATGGTCGCGAAGGGGGTCGCCGCGAAAGCTGCCGTCAATCGCAGAACGCGGCACGAGCCCGAGCACATCCGAATGCCGCGCTATCTGCATGGCGTTGGCATACGTGGTCACCACCATGGCGATGTTCCGGCGAAGGCCGAGTTGCTCCAAGGCGTCGTCAACCGGGCCGGAGAAGTCCTGCTTCCGCGACACCACCACATGTGAATACCCGACATAGTGTTTCGCTGTCACTCTCGTCAGAAGCGGATGTCCCACCCGACATACGCCGACGAATCGGTCGCGAAACAACATCCGCGTCTTTAGCTCCGGGGCGGCCGTGCCGAGCACACCGATCTCCAAGTCGATTGCGCCTTCCCGAAGCGGGCGCGCGTCTTTATCCGGTTTTGATACGAACCGGACAACCACGTGGGGCGCCGACTGGGTGATCGCCGCCATGAGCGACGGACCGACCAGCTCGACGAAGCTGTCGTTGGCGCGGATGGTGAATGTTCGCGCCAGCGTGGCCATGTCCAGGGTGTTGTCGGCGGGTTGAAGGGCCGCCCTGGCATTCCGCGCAAGCTCATGGATGTGCTCGCCGATCTGTTCGGCATACGGGGTCGGGACCAGTGTCCGCCCTGCGAGCACCAGCAGCTGGTCGCCGGTAGCCATGCGCAGCCGCGATAGCGTCCGGCTCATTGCTGAGGGGCTGAGGCCTAACCGATGCGCTGCCCTGGTAACGCTGCACTCCGCGAGCAGTACGTCGAGCGCCGTGAGGAGGTTCAGATCCACGTCTTGCATGTCAGGCCACCTGCGACTCGGTAATCGTTGACTTCCATGCATTCGATTATTGCACCTAGCGCGTCTGGCGCAATTGTAGGGCAGGCGAGAGACTGGCGGTCATCTCCGAATCCATGGGCATCGCCATGAACCACGCTGACCGCACCAAGAGCCCCGCCATCCTGATTGTCGGTGCATCGTCCGGCATCGGACACGGTATGGCTGCCGAATTTTACAAGCGGGGCTGGAACGTCGTCGGCACCGCCCGTCACCTCAACGATCACACCGAACTGCACGATCTGGCAGTGCAGAGCGGGGGCCGTGTTGAGGTAGAAGCCGTCGACATCTGCGACCCAGACCAGATCACCGCTCTCCGTGCGCGCCTCGCGGAGCGGGTGTTCGACATCGTGTTTGTCAACGCAGGCACCGCTAACGCGGACCCGACGGAGACCATCGCCGAGGTATCCACCGAGGAGTTCGTTACCGTCATGGTGACGAATGCGCTTGGTCCCATGCGCACCATCGAAGCGCTACAGGATCTCGTGCCCGCCGACGGCCTTATCGGCATCATGTCGTCGGGGCAGGGCAGCATCACCAACAATACCAAAGGCGGCTTCGAGGTCTACCGCGGCAGCAAGGCCGCGCTCAACCAGAACATGCGCAGCTATGCGGCCCGCCACGCGGGTGACCGACGCGCACTCTTGCTAATGGCCCCTGGCTGGATCCGTACGGCGCTTGGCGGTCCCGATGCGACGTTCAGTCTCGAGGAAACCATTCCGGACATCGTGAACACCGTCCTGGCCAAACGCGGAACGTCCGGCCTGGCGTATCTGGACCGCATGGGCCACACGGTGCCTTGGTGAAGGGGCGAGACAAAATGAAGCTGATCGGTATCGAAGAACACTTCCTCACGGCGGACATTCGCGACGCCTGGACGGCTGCTGGGCTGGAAGCGACTGACCCGAGCGTGGCGTTTCACGCAGGGGCCATTGAGGGGCGCCTGCTCGATCTCGCACAGGGCCGCCTCGCACTGATGGATGAAACCGGTCTGGATATACAGGTGTTGTCGCTCACTACACCCGGGCTGCACGACCTGGGATCGGAGAGCATCGACCTGGCGCGACGGACCAACGATGCCCTGGCCGAGGTGGTAGCACGCCACCCGACACGCTTTGAGGCCATGGCCACCTTGCCGGTCTCGATGCCGGACGAAGCAGCCCTCGAACTCGAGCGATGCGTCCGGACGCTGGGCTTCAAAGGAACGGTGCTGTGCGGAAAGGTCGGCCAACTCCACCTCGACGACACGAGCCTCTTCCCCATCTTTCACCATGCTCAAACCCTTGGCGCTCCGATCCTTATCCATCCGCGCATGCCAGATGCTGCCGTGCGGGATGCCTACTATTCAGGCTTCGCACCCGCCGTCGACGCGGCCTTCGCCACCTATGGTCTCGGCTGGCATTACGATGCGGGGACCCAGTTCATTCGGCTCGTGCTTGCTGGGACGTTCGACCGGCTGCCGAAGTTGCAGGTGATCCTTGGGCACTGGGGGGAAGTGGTGTTGTTCTACGCCGAGCGTTTGGCCGCGATGGACAGGGTGTCCGGGCTGATACAGCCGATCGCACACTACTTGCGGAACAATCTCTATGTAACGTCCAGTGGGATGTTTCTTCCGCACTATCTGATGCGCGCTGCTGAAATCGTCGGCTTTGACCGTTTACTGTTCTCAACAGACTACCCGTATCAGTATCGTGCGGGGAATGATGCGAGGAAGTTTCTCGACAGCTGTAGGCTTGGCGATGCTGATAAGAGGGCCTTCGGCTTTGCTAACTGGACGCGGCTCACGGCAGACCTTACGCGCCGCTTCACCGGCGCAAGCATGGGCTTGAGGCTCTGAACTCGCTTGCAAATTCCCCATGTCCGTCATACAGTGAACCACATGGTTCACTATCAAGCCCGTCTCGATGCAACGTTCGCCGCACTCTCCGATGTCACCCGACGCGGCGTGCTGGAGCAGCTCGGGAGTTCGGACGCCTCGATCACGGACCTTGCCCAACGGTTCCACATGACCCTCACGGGCATGAAGAAGCACGTCGGCGTCCTGGAGCAGGCGGGGCTCGTGACCACGGAGAAGGTCGGGCGCGTACGTACCTGCAAGCTCGGGCGAGGCCTGCTTGAAGAAGAGGCCGCCTGGATCGAGCAGCACCGCCAACTCTGGAGCGCGCGCTTCGACGAGTTGGACAAGCTTGTCGAGCACTTGAAACGCAAGGAGAAAGCAGATGACCAACGCAACAGAAAGTAATCGCACTGTCGTGGAACGCAAGGCCGACCGCGAACTCGTCGTGACGCGMASMTTCGACGCCCCRGTKCRCMTCGTMTTCGAWGCATGGASCAMGCCCGAAYTGTTCAAGCWGTGGTGGGTTCCGAAGTCCGCGGGGATGTCGCTGATCTCGTGTGACATGGATATTCGCACCGGAGGCACGTATCGCCTCGTATTCCGCCATCCGGCCTTCGATCAACCGATGGCGTTCTTTGGCACCTACAAAGAAGTAGCGCCGAACGCGCGCATGGTATGGACGAACGAAGAAAGCGAGCAGGGCGCCGTGACCACGGTGACGTTCGAAGAACGTGCCGGCAAGACGCTGGTCACCCTGCACGAACTTTATCCGACAAAAGAAGCACGCGACGAAGCTATCGTCGGTTCGGCGGAAGGGCTGCCGGAACAGTTCGCGCAGCTGGACGAATTGCTTGCGGGCTGATCCTGACGACACCGCGGCCGCCTGACTCCGCTGCATCGATCGGCTGGCTTACACCACCTCCAGGTAATCAGCCCGGAACACAGGCGAAGGCACGCACCGGAAACGTGCCCATGCCTTTGATCTTGGGAGGGGCCGCGGTGAAGGTGAAGCCTTCGACGGGTACGCGGTCCAGCGCTGTCAGGTGCTCGACGATCGGAATGCCCGCAGCCAGCAGAACCGAGTGAACGGGACGGCACCCGTCAGAGGTGTCGTCGATGTTCAGCGAATCGATACCGACGACGCGCGCTCCCTGGTCGCGTAGGTAGACCGCCGCCTGTTCGGTGAGAAACGGATGGCCTTCGAAATACTGGTCGGTGCGCCAGTGGCGGTCCCACCCGGTGTTGACCAAGACGGCTCGATCGCGGCAGTCGACCGGCGCAAAATGCATCCACTCGATCGCGCGCCCTGAAGCGCCGGAAATCCGAACGACCACTGCGGGTACGTCCGTCACCGTCGCCAGGCTCAAAGCACTGAGATCGAAGCCATCCGCATAACGGTGGAAGGGCACATCCATGTAGGTGCCAGTATTGCCGACCATCTGGATCCGCCCGATCTGGAACTCGGTGCCCTCGGCATAAACGCCACGCGAGCGCTCGCGGGAAAGGTGGTCGCAGATGAGCGGTGCTGGCAGTCCCTTATAGGTCACCATACCGTCTTCGATGGTATGACTGAGATCGACATAGCCGGCAGCGAGGACAGGATGGCCAGGTTCCTCGTCCCGCCTGTTAGCTCKCTTGTGCTGCTCCTGGATCACTTGCTTATTGAGGATCCGCACGTCCGCAACCATGAGCAACTTCATGTCGCGGATGACGTAGGCCGCTAGCGCATCGTCTGCCATGTCCTCTCCCTCGATATCCAGACGGAAACCCTGGCCCTGGAGACCGCCCCCGTTCGAGAAAGTAATCTCAAAATCAAAGCGCACGCGCCGGTCGGTCATGGCCTAGCTCGTTATCGTTCGGATGCCGTCGATTCAATCAGAGCGGGCGTGCGGAGGCCAGGACAATTCACGCCAGATCCCGGACCGCCATGTCGAGGACTACGCGTCGGAGACTAAAATCCGCCGGAACGTTCCCCTTCGAGTTTGAGCGCTAGGAATTTACCCGAGACGGGACACTGAAATGAAGTCAACGGCTGTTTTCGTGTTCCTGATGATCGCGATACTTTTCGCTGGTGAGACGATCGAGCAGGATCAAGAACGAGGAGTAACCCGACAACGGGCCGACGCGTTAGTGCAAGCGATGACAAAAAAGGGCACTTACGAGGGGACCGACGTGTACCCCCTCAAGAACGACGGCGGGGAGACGAAGTTCTACGCGTATCAACTCATCTATGACGAGCCCAGAGAGCCGACCATGGGCGCTGCTTTTGTCAAAGTGAACAGACGTGCAGGAGAGATCATTATCGATGCCGGAACGTTGTGTTATCACTATCCTGGCTATCCATATAACCAGCCTATCAAACCAGGTCCCGGGGTCGATCTGCCACCTAATTGCAATTGATCACATTGGCGTAGGACACCGGCGGCCGCTTTTCTCCTGAGCGAATTCGGCAAGGATGGAAGCTGTCGAACGGGGACGGCCGCCTAGCCAAGTACAGCTTACCGCCCATTCGCCGAAGCATCTGAGTCGCGAAGGACCGGATGCCGTTTGATGTGAGCGACGCGGGAACGGCGCATAGCGGCGGCCTGGGACGGGACCTTGGCGCGTAGGGACCAGCATGGCGCGTATTGCTTGTGCTGCGCATCACGACTTCGCTGGCACTTCGCATGCATGATTGGCAACTTGCCGGGGTGCCGCTATGTCAGAACCGCCCATTTCCTCGTCGGATCTACCACTTGGCCGGCACATCGGCCCACCGGCAGCCATGCTGGAGCACGCCGCCGATCGAAGCAATGACGATCTCGTGGCGGCACTTCGAGAGGAGGCCCGGGCAAGCAAAGAGTTTCTTGATCACATCGGACTGCTGGCAGGGGTCGGCGCCTGGGAGCTTGACCTAGCGACCAGTACGCTCGCCTGGACGGCGCAAACCTGCCGCATTCATGACATGCCGCCGGATCATGTACCCACCCTCGACGAGGCAATCGGCTACTACGCGCCGGCTGTGCGTGCAGTGCTGGAAGCCGCGGTATTGCGCGGCATCGAGCATGGCGAGGGCTGGGATCTGGAGCTTCCCCTGACCACCGCCACAGGCCGGCACATCTGGGTACGCGCCCACGGCGCGGTAGAGCAGAGGCATGGCAAGCCTTCCCGGCTGATCGGCGCCTTTCAGGACATCACCGAACGGCGTCGGGACATTGACGCATTAATCGCCAGCGAGCGGCGCTTCCGCAGCCTATTTACTTACAGCCTGGGCCTGATCTGCACGCACGATCGGGAAGGCCGACTACTCACTGTGAACCCGGCCGCCTGCCAGTCACTCGGGTATTCCGAGGCTGAACTGC
>NZ_JBFUJE010000034.1:0-19995 GCF_056401535.1 Luteibacter sp. P4_E6
GTAATGAGTCATCTCGCCAGGGCGGGGCTGGCAGCGATAGCCGTATCGGAATTGGCCGAACAGACTGGTATCTCAGCGTCCACGGCAAGGCGCCTCCTGGCTCAGTTGACCCAAAGCGGCGATGTCATCGTTCTGGGTAAGGGCCGCGCGACACGTTACTCCCTGGTAAACGGCACGGTTACGGGAACAGCGGGCGGCGAAGCCGCGCGAACGTCTGCGAGCCGCTGGCAGACGAGGGCCATTCCCTGGTCCCCGGAGTCGGTCGCGCTCTTGCAGAAGCTAGAGGCACCTCTGCACACCCGGCAGCCCATTGCGTACCGCCGTGAACTCCTCGATGACTATAGGCCGGGTGTCGACGCTCTGTTGCCCAAGGTCATCGTGGAAGATCTTCTGGCCCGTGGTCGCCTGCCCGATCAGCAACCCGCGGGCACCTATGCGAGGAAGGTGCTCGACCAACTGCTTGTAGAGCTCTCCTGGTCATCGTCGAAGCTCGAAGGCAACACCTATTCCTTGCTGGATACCAAGCATCTTTTCCAGCAGGGATCAGAGGGCAGCGACACAGACACGCTGATGTTGCTCAACCACAAGCGTGCCATCGAGTACCTCGTCGCCGAAGCTCCGCTTCGTGGCTTGGTGGTCAGCACGGTGCGGAATATCCATACGCTTCTGATGGGCGAGTTGCTGGACGACAACCAGCTGGGAGCCATCCGCGAAACACCCGTGTACATCGCGGGCACGACCTTTGTCCCACTGCAGATCGCCCAAGTCGTCGAAGAGTTACTCGTCAAGATCGTCGACAAGGCGCGCGACATACCCAATCCCGTGGAGGCCGCCTTCTTCCTTTGGGTACAGATCGCTTACCTGCAGCCCTTCGTCGACGGCAACAAGAGGACGAGCCGCATCTCGGCGAACATCCCGTTGACGCTGTACAACTGCGCACCGTTGGCTTTCATGGATGTCGATCGCAGTGACTATGCACTAGCCATGATGGGCGTGTACGAGTTCAACGACGTGAGTGCCGCGATCGACTTGTTCGTGTGGACGTACGAACGGTCGATTTTGCGATACAAGGCCGTGATCCAGTCAACGGGCGCGCCCAATCCCCTGGCGATTCGTTTCCGGGATGCACTGACCTCTGCCGTCGGTCGGATCGTTGCCGACGGCCAGTCGTTCGGCGACGCGGTAAAGGCGCAAGGCTTGAATGCCGAAGACGAAGCGCAGTTCGTCAAAATGCTAAGCGAAAGGTTGAACTCGCTGCAGCCTTATAACAATGCACGATATCGCCTGTCCGAAGAGGCGACGGTTCGGTGGATCGCAGCGGGACGTCCCCGATAGCGGGTAGAGCGAAAAAGGGAGCAAGTAACGCGGGATAACCGGACCAGCCATTCCAGGTATAGAAGAAGCATGCGTGTCCCGCGTCAGCTTGACGATGTGCAATGCCGGCTGCAAACTTCCGCACGGTGTAACAGGGGGCTTTCGCGATTCGCCAGGCGCACGCGAAGCAGTGGACACAAGAGTGCATGGCAGAGACGGAATCGCCGGCTGCCAAAGGGAGTAAGCGATGTCACCGGAAAGCACGCTTCTAGAGAACGCACGACGCCGGTTTGCCGAAACCGACACGGAAGTGCTTAGGGAGCTCTGGTCGACGGACGGTCGAACGGACTGGGCCGAGACAGCGCTGCGCGATGAGTTGATAGAGCGCGGCGAGCATGCTGAATCGCTCGACGATATCGCTCTTCGGCGGACCTATATCGCAGCTAACGCCCCGCCGTCGCAACGTGAGTTGGTATGGAACTACGGGGTCGCCGCGCGCGTCGGAATCATCGCGGCCGTGTTCGCGTGGTGCCTCGTCGAGAGAGCCCTTATCGGGTCGACTATTCTGGCCTGGCTGGGTTCGACGGCAATTGTCGGGACGTATGCGTATCTGCTCACTCGTCGAACGGCGGCGCAGGCAAGTTATCCGGGCGGCGGTGCCTTCCGCTTCTGGTCAGCGTGGCAACTCGTGCTCGCCTGGTCCTTCGTCGCTATTGGTGCCATGGGCACGCTGGCCTCCATCTTCAGTTGAAGGCCCTGGACGATATTTCGCCTGCTTCCCGGCAAGGTTGGAGTCGACAACCCGCATCGCTGACCAGCCTGCCAAGGTGGACAACGCAGCCAGCACGCTACTGACCGCCAGTGTCCGCCGGCTAGCGTCCGCGGACACCCTCGCTTCCCTTCCATCGCGTGTCGACCCGCGACGAGAGTCAGCACCAGAGCCGTTGCGGGACACCGTCCGGCGCCGCGCGAGCCCCGGCACGCTACTTGCACTGCCGGTCRCCAAGCTCAATCGGTGCTCAAGGGAACCCCAACCATGCAAACCAGGCTTTTGTCGGCGGCTCTTGCCGGCCTGCTCACGATGACCGGCCTTCCCGCGGTAGCTCACGCGGAAGACCTCATGGACATCTATCGCGAGGCGGTCGCCAACGACCCCGTGCTGGCCAGCGCCGATGCGCGCCGCCTTGTCGTCGCCGAAGGAGTACCGCAGGCGCGTGCCGCGCTGCTGCCCCAACTCTCGGCCGGACTGAGCCTGCAGCAGTTTCACCCGAGCTATTCGGGGCCGGATAACAACAGCAACGAGAACGTACCGGTGACAGGCACGGGCGACGGCCACAGTCGCGAGCGCGATCTGTCGCTGTCGCTCAACCAGACCGTGCTCGATCTTTCCAAGTTCGCCCGCGAGCGGCAGGCGAAGCAGACCGAGGAAGCACAGGAAGCCACGTACGAAGGCGAGCTGCAGGATCTCTACGTCCGCTCGACGACGGCGTACTTCAACGTGCTGGTCGCGCAGGATCAGGTCGAGATCACCCGCTCCTACGAGGACGCATACAAGCAGTCGTTCGATCAGGCCACCACGCTCTTCGCGCAGGGGCTGGCGCCGGAAGCCGACCTGACGCAGTCACGCGCGTACTACCTGCTCATCAAATCCCAGCGTGTCGATGCGGAAAATACCTTGCGCGACGCACGCCGTGCGCTCCAGCAGCTGACCGGGAAGGAGCCGGGCACGCTGAAGACGCTGCGCGAAGACCTGCCCATGGAGACGCCGACACCGGATACCGCCGCTGCCTGGGTCGACCAGGCGATGCGCCAGAATCCGTCCGTGATCGCCGCCAACCATCTGGTTAGCGCCGACGAGCACTCGATCAACGCGGCACGCAGCGGCCACCTGCCCACGCTGAACGCGGCGGTGGGCTATGACAAGAATGGCCAGTGGTCGAACACGGTTCCCGGTCGCTCCAACTACGGTCCCGGAAGCACGACCATTGGTCTGGTGCTGACCGTTCCCTTGTTCAGCGGTGGCCTGACCCAGTCGCAGGTTCGCCAGGCTATTCACCAGCGTGACGAGGACCAGAGCGATCTGGAAAGTGTCCGCCGCCAGACCGCGCGCGATACGACCAACTACTTCAACCTCGTGGTCGCCGGCATCGGCCAGGTCAGCGACTCGCGCGACGCGGTCGACTCGGCGAAGAAGGCCCTGGCATCGATGCGTGCCGGCTATGACATCGGTACGCAGAGCCTGACCAACGTCGTCGTGGCCATTCAGATCCTCGCCGAGATCCGCACGCAGTACACCTCGCTTCGTCACAACTTCATTCTCAACAAGTTGCTGCTCAAGCGTAGCGTGGGCGGGGCGGAACTGAAGGATATCGAAGAGATCAACCGACTCCTCCAGTAAATACCCGACACACTCTCTGTAGGAGCCGATTCATCGGCGAACGGCCTCGCGACAACCCTGCAACAGGGCCAGACCCTTCGCCGATGAATCGGCTCCTACAGGAAAGCGGGGGGATTCGCGGGGATGCGGGTTGCAATTACCTGCTTATCGACAGCGATATTCGGCAAAGATCGAATCCCCGCTATGGCGTCAAGGTGTCGCCGCGTCCGGGCCTTGAAAGGTCAACACGGCGCGAAAATGCGCTGGCGAGCGCGTTCTTGCTCATGTTTGATTCCGATCGCCGCCCGAACGTCGCGCCAATAAATGGTCGGCTCCTGCCGTATTTGTAGACAACGCAGGAAAAGGTGCACGCGTTCGCGGCACCTTGAAAACACGCTAAAACCCCTCGCCGGATTTGTGCACTCACCCCTGAGAGCGCTCGCATAGGCTGACCGCGCACGTCGGCCTCATGCACAGGCCAATCCGGCGTCGTTCATTCAGACGTCTATTTTTTTAGCGGCCCAGGAAACTGGTGTCGTCGCTGAAGTGCGGCCGGCATTCCCGGAATCCGGGAGTGGGCCGGACTTACCGGGGGTGGTATGAATAAGCGTCAGGTGGAAAGCATTCGTCGTAATTCACTCAGCAGGGGTATTTATCTCGCCCTGGCATCGATGCTGGCGATGCCCTTGTTCAGCGGCACCGCCCACGCCGCATGTACCACGGCCGGTGTGACCATCACCTGCCCCACGGGATCGAATACCAACAACGTTGCGAGCTCGACGGACGGAGTCACGATGACCGTGAACACCGGCGCGGTGGTCAGCGTGCCGCCCTTGCTCGGCGGCAGCGCGCTCACCCTCTCCGGCAATGGCATTACCCTCGACAACTCGGGCACGATCGACCCGGCGCTCAACGGCGGTCTGAGTCTGGCCGCATCAGGTGCGGTGCTCGGTAACAACACGGTCGGCGGCAACACGATCAACGTGCACAACCTCGCTGGCGGCAACATCAACGGCCTGGTCAACGCCCTTTCCCTTCTCAGTATCGGTGGCCAGTCACTGACGGTGCAGAACGCGACTGGCGGTGTCACCAACATCACGAACGACGGAACGTTCGGGATGCAGATTCTCGGTTTGAATGGGTTCACGACCGCGGATGCACCAACGATCCTGACCTACGGCGGTGGGCAGACGAACTTCATCAACTCCGCGGGCAAGAGCATTACCGGTCGTATTGGCTTCGGTGCGTCGAATACGCCGGGGGCCGGCAATACGTTCATCAATGCCGGCACCATCAACGGCAGCCTCTACATGGGCGACACGTCCACAGGCAACACGTTCACCGCGGTCAGCGGGTCGAGCGTTGTGAATAACGGCATCAGCCTCAACGCTGTCATCCTCACGCTCAACATCAGTCTTGCGGGCGCGGGCATCGTGGACGGCGGGCTCGGCACGAACAATCTCCTCGTTCTGCAGAACTCCGCGACCGGTACAGGCGCAGGTACCGGCGGTGCCGTCTCCACGATCAACGCCGCGAACTACCTCCACTTCCAGCACCTGGTGGTGAACAGCGGTACGTGGAATCTTCAGGGTGCGGCTGTTACGGATGACGCCACGATCAATGACGGCCTGGTCAACTTCGATAACGCCGGCGTCTTCGGCAGCCAGCCGATGACGGCCAAGGGCGGCGCCATCGCCGCATCGACAGCAGGTCTGTCGCTGGCGAATGCCATCAATCTCACGTCGGGTCACCTCGAGCTTGCTGGTACCAACGCATTCGGGCTCGGCGGCGTGATCTCCGGTGCGGGTGGCCTGACCGTCACCGATACCGCGGTCGTCACCCTGGGCGGTGCGAACCTGTTTACTGGCGGCGTGAATCTGAATGCCGGCGGCCTGTTGCTAGGTAACGCGGGTGCGTTGGGTACGGGTGCCTTGACCGTCGGCGGCAACGCCACGCTCGACACCACGGGTGCGTTCAATCTCGCCAACAACGTCGTCGTTAATGGCGGAGGAACGCTCAACCTCCTCGGCAACCAGGCCATGACGTTGAACGGCGCGCTCTCGGGCGCCGGCACGCTGGTGAAGCAGGGCGCGAGCACACTGACGCTCGGCGGCGTCGACAGCATGACCGGCGGCTTCTCCCTCACGGGCGGTTCCCTCGCCGTCAGCGCGGGCGGCGTGTTGTCGGCGACGCAGGCCATGTCGCTCGGTGCGGGTACCAGCCTCGATATCTCTGCGGCGGCGGCCGATCAATCCATCGGTTCGCTGGCGGGTTCGGGTACGACGAACCTCGGAGCTAAGTCGCTGACCCTCGGTGGGATCGGCAACACGAGTTATTCGGGAGCGATCGCTGGCACCGGCGGGCTGGTCAAGGTGGGAGCCGGCATACAAACGCTCAGCGGCAACAGCAGCTTCACGGGCGGTGTTGCCTTGAACGGCGGTGGTTTGCTGCTCGGCAACGCGAACGCGATCGGCAGTGGCGCGCTCAGCGTCGGCGGCTCGGTCACACTCGATGGCACCGCGCCGTTGTCGCTCGCCAACAACGTCAACCTCGGCAGCACCGGTTCGCTGAACCTCCTCGGCGGCCAGCCGCTGGTCTTCAACGGCATCCTCTCCGGGCAAGGCAACCTGGTGAAGAACGGCGCGACCCTGCTCACGTTGAACGGCGCGAACACGTTCACCGGCGGTGTGACGGCGAACGCGGGCGACCTGCTTCTGGGCAACAGCGGCGCACTCGGCAGCGGTGCCCTGAGTGTCAATGGTGCGGTCACGCTGGATGGTACGACGGCGCTCAACCTCGCCAACAACATGAACCTCGGCGCCGGCGCGTCGTTGAACGTCCTCGGCGGTCAGCCACTGACCTTCGGCGGCGTACTCGCGGGCACGGGTGGCCTGATCAAGTCGGGTACCTCCACGTTGACCCTTAGCGGTGCCAACACGTTTACCGGCGGCCTCAACATCGCCGCGGGCACCGTGCGGCTGGGAGCGGGTGGTCAACTGGCGGCGACCGGCGCGGTCACCCTCAGCGCACCGGGTGCAGGCTTCGATATTTCGGCAGCCGGCAACCAGGCCATCGGCGCCTTGTCCGGTGTGGCAGGCACGACGATCTCCCTGGGTGCGAACACGCTGACGTTCGGCGACGCAACCAACCAGACCTTTGCCGGCATCATCTCCGGCACAGGCGCCATCACGAAGACAGGCGCCGGTACACAGACGCTTGGCGGTGCGAACACCTTCAGCGGCGGCGTGAATCTCAACCAGGGTGGCCTGTTGCTCGCCAATGCGGGTGCGCTCGGTACCGGTACGCTCACCGTGAGCGGCCCGGGTACCCTCGACAGCACGACGGCCCTCAGCCTCGGCAACAACGTCAACCTCGCCGGTGGCGCGCTGAACCTGCTCGGCAGCCAGAACGTGGCGCTCAGCGGTGTGGTGTCGGGCACGGGCAGCCTGACCAAGAACGGCGCGTCGGTACTCACGTTGAACGGCGCAAATACCTTCACCGGTGGCACGACGGTCAACGCGGGCGGATTGCTTCTCGGCAATGCGAATGCACTCGGAACCGGTGCGTTGAATGTCGGCGGCGCGGTGACGTTGGACGGCACGGCCGCGCTTAACGTCGCCAACAGCGTGAATCTCAATGCGGGCAGCGCATTGACCTTGCCGGGCACGCAGGACCTTACCCTCGGCGGCGCGATCGCAGGGACCGGCAGCATCACCAAGAACGGTGCCTCACTGCTGACGTTGAATGGCGCGAACACGTTTACGGGCGGTCTGACCGCGAACGGCGGTGGCCTCCTGCTCGGTAACAGCGGTGCCCTCGGCACCGGTGCGCTGACCGTGGGCGGCGCGGTGACGCTCGACAGCAGCGCGGCGGTCAGCCTGGGTAACGGCGTCATCCTCAGCGGCGGTTCGCTCAACCTGCTGGGGAGCCAGGACGTCGCCCTGGGTGGTGTCGTATCCGGCACCGGAAGCCTCACCAAGAATGGCCCCTCGTTGCTTTCGTTGAACGGCGCCAACACCTTCAGCGGCGGCGTGAACCTCAATGGCGGCGGCCTGCTGCTCGGCAACAACAACGCGCTGGGTACGGGTGCGCTGAATGTGGGCGGCAGCGCCTCGCTGGACACCGGTGCGGTGCTCAGCGTGGCCAACAATATCTCACTCGCGGCGGGCGCGAACCTCACCGAGCTGGGCAGCCATGCGCTGACTCTTGCCGGTGCCCTCACGGGCGCGGGTAGTCTGACCAAGAACGGCACCGAGACACTCACGCTGTCCGGTGCCAACACGTTCACCGGCGGCACGACCATTAACGCTGGCTCGCTGGCGCTCGGCGCCGGCGGTAGTCTGGCCGCGAGCGGCTCGGTGACGCTGGCCGGTGCGGGCGCCGGACTGGATATCTCCGCCGCCGGCACGCAGACCATCGGCGCGCTCTCCGGCGTCACGGGTAGCACCATCTCGCTGGGTGGCAACACCCTGAACTTCGGCGACGCCACCAACCAGACCTTCGCGGGTGCCATCAGCGGCAACGGCGCGCTGGTGAAAGCGGGCGCGGGTGTGCAAACGTTCGACGGCGCGAGCACCTTCAGCGGCGGCCTTTCGATCAATGCCGGCGGGTTGGTCGCCGGTGACGATGCCGCGTTCGGCACAGGTGCCCTGACGGTCAACGGTGCGGCGACACTCGACGCCAGCGGTCCCGTGACCCTGGCGAACACCATCGCACTCAACGCGGGCCTGACCGTGCTGGGCAGCAACGCGATGATCCTCAACGGCAACATTGCCGGCACGGGCAGCCTGACCAAGGACGGCCTGGCGACGCTGACCCTGAACGGCGTAAACACCTTCACCGGCGGCACGAACATCAACGCCGGCACACTGGCGCTGGGCGCGGGCGGCAGCCTCACCAACAGCGGCGTCGTGAATCTGCTGGCAGGTGCGACCTTCGACCTCTCCGCGGGTAACGGCACGCAAATCTTCGGCACCCTCAGCGGTGGCGGCACGGTCAACCTTGGTGCGAACACGCTCACCATCGGTGGTCCCACCAACGGCCTCTTCAGCGGCTCGATCGCCGGGACGGGTGGACTGATCAAGGAGGGTGCCGGCACGGAAACCCTCACCGGCAGCAACACGTTCACGGGCGGCACCGTGATCAGCGCGGGCACGCTGGCGATCGGCGCCGGCGGCAGCCTTGCCGCCAACGGTGCGGTCAACGTCGCGGCCGTGGGTACCGGCTTCGATATCTCGGCGGGCGGTAACCAGTCGATCGGTGTGTTGAACGGTGTAACCGGAAGCACCGTGACGCTCGGCGCTAACACGCTGACGCTCGGTGGGGTCGGTAACGGAAACTACGATGGCGTGATCGCCGGAACCGGTGGCCTGGTAAAGAATGGCGCCGGCGTCCAGGAACTCGGCGGCGCGAACCTCTTCACGGGCGGTGTGACCCTGAATGCCGGTGGCCTGCTGCTCGGCAACAACGGTGCGCTGGGTACGGGTGCGCTGACCGTCGGCGGCAACGCCACGCTGGATACCAACGCAGCGCTCACGATCGCGAACACCATCAGCCTTACGGGCGGCACCGACCTCGACCTGCTCGGCACCAACGCGCTGACCCTCGGCGGCGCGATATCGGGCGCCGGCGGCCTGACCAAGGACGGCGCCGCGACCGTCACGTTGACCGGTGCGAACACGTACACCGGTGGCACGACGATCAACAGCGGCACGCTGGCGATAGGCGCCGGCGGTAGCCTGGCATCGACGGGCGCAGTGAACTTCACCGGTACGGGCACCCTGGACATCTCGGCAGGCGGCAACCAGACGATCGGCTCGCTGGCGGGTGTCGCCGGTAGTGCGGTCGCACTGGGGGGCAACACGCTGTCGCTGGGTGGCGCAACGGACGCCACCTTCAACGGGTCGATCGGTGGCAGTGGCGGACTGGTGAAAAATGGCACCGGCGTACAGACGCTCGGTGGCGCGAATAGCTTCACCGGCGGCGTCACGCTGAATGCGGGCGGCCTGATCGTCGGCAATAACGCGGCACTCGGCACGGGCGCCCTGACGGTAGGGGGCGCATCGACGCTGGACTCCGCCAGCGCGATCACCCTGGCGAACAACATCGTGCTCAACGCCGGCCTGACGGTGGTCGGCACGAACGACCTGACGTTGAACGGTAACCTTTCCGGCGCCGGCGGCCTGACCAAGGAGGGCCTGGCCACGCTGACCTTGAATGGCGCGAATACCTACACCGGTGGGACGAGCATCAACGCGGGCACGCTGGCCCTTGGCGCAGGCGCGAGCCTGTATGCCAATGGCGTCGTGAACGTCGTAGCAGGCGCGACGTTCGATCTGTCGGCCGGCAACGGCACGCAGACGTTCGGCACGCTCACTGGCAATGGCGCGGTGAATCTCGGCGGCAACTCGCTGATCGTCGGCGGTCCGACGGACGGCACCTTCGGCGGATCCATCGCCGGCACGGGTGGCCTGATCAAGGTGGGCACCGGCACGGAAACGCTGACCGGCGCGAATACCTACACCGGCGGCACCACCATCAATGTAGGAACGCTGGCAATCGGCGCGGGCGGCAGCCTCGTTTCTACGGGCGCRGTGAACCTGACGGCGGCCGGTACCGGTTTCGACATCTCGGCCGGCGGTAACCAGTCCATCGGCGCACTGAACGGCGTCGCCGGCAGCACAGTGACGCTGGGCGCGAATGCACTGACCCTCGGCGGTGTCGGCAACGCGAACTTCGACGGCATCCTTGCCGGTACCGGCTCCCTGGTGAAGAACGGCCCGGGCACGCAGACGCTTGGTGGTGCGAACACTTTCAGCGGCGGCGTCACACTCAATGCGGGCGGCCTGACCGTCGGCAACAACGCGGCGCTGGGCACGGGTGGCCTGACGGTCGGCGGCGGCACCTCGACCCTCGACACCACCAGCGCGATCACGCTGGCCAACACCGTCGCACTGAACGCGGGTTTGACCGTGCTGGGTAGTAACGACCTGACGCTCGGCGGCACGATCACCGGTGCGGGCAGCCTGACCAAGAACGGCGCGGCCACGCTGACCCTCACCGCAGCGGATACGTACACCGGTGGTACCAACATCAACGGCGGTACGCTGGCGATCGGTGCCGGCGGCAGCCTGGCTTCGACGGGCCCGGTGAACCTGACCGGCACCGGCACATTCGATATCTCGGCGGGCGGCAACCAGACCATCGGTACGCTGGCAGGCGTCACCGGCAGCACGATCGCGCTCGGTGGCAATAACCTCACGCTGGGTGGCGCGGCGAATACGGCGTTCGACGGCAGCATCGGTGGCACCGGTGGCCTGGTGAAGGATGGTGCCGGCACACTGGCACTGGGCGGCGCGAGCAGCTTCAGCGGTGGGGTGACCTTGAATGCCGGCGGCCTGAGTGTCGGCAACAATGCGGCGCTCGGCACGGGTGCACTCGCGGTGGACGGCGCGGCTTCCTTGGATGCGACGGTGGCCACCTCACTCGCGAACGACATCGCCCTCAACGCGACATTGACCCTTCCGGGAAGCAACAACCTCACGCTGGATGGCGTCATCTCCGGCGCCAGTGGCCTGGTAAAGAACGGTGCCGACACGCTTACGTTGAACGGCAGCAATACCTTCACCGGCGGCGCTACCGTCAACGGTGGCACGTTGGTCGTCGGCAGCAATGCGGCACTGGGTACCGGTGACCTCGCCATCAACGGCGCCGCGTTGCAGGCCGGCGCGGCGGTAACGCTCGGTAACAACGTCACCGTCGGCAGCAACGGCGTCACCGTGCAGGGCCCGGACGATCTCACCTTGAACGGAAGTCTCAGCGGCACCGGCGGTCTCGACAAGGAAGGCACGGGCACGCTCAACCTGGGGGGGTCACTCGCTGGTTTCAGCGGCGACCTGACGGTCAACGGCGGCATCCTCAATGCGAGCAATCCCTACACCGGTGGCATCTCGGTCGGCGCAAGCGGCGCCCTGAACCTGGACGGCAGCGGCAACGCGGTCACCGTGGCCGGACCGATCGGCGGCACGGTGAATCTCGGCGGCGGCAGCAGCATCAATATCGGTTACGGGGATCTGCCAGGCGTGACGGGCACGGTCAACGGTACGGCGCCGGGTTCCACGCTCAACATCACGGGCACGGGTGAAGCCACCCTGCCGGGCGGCTCGTTCAACGACATCACCAATCTCACGGTCGGTGCGGGTACGTTGTCGGTGGACAGTGGAACATCGGTGACCTTCGCCGGTGGCAGCACCATCGGCGGCACGTTGGTGGTGAACGGCAACCTCGGCGGCCCCGCCACGATCAACGCGGGTGGCGGCCTGGTCGGTGGCGGCACGATTACCGGTCCGGTCACGGTGAACGGCACGGTGGCGCCGAGCGGCGTCAATGGTGCGACAGGTGCGGCGGCGGGTACGGGAACGCCCGGCTCGGTGCTGACCGTCGGCGGACTGACCCTCGGTGCGGGCTCGACCACGGAGATACGCAGCAACAGCGGCGGCACCAGCGACAGCATCAACGTCAACGGCGGCGCGACCCTCGGTGGCCAGCTGGTGTCCACGCCTTCGGCGGGCACGTACGGGCCGACCACCAGCTACACGGTCGTCAATGCGAGCGGCGGCATCACCGGCGCCTACGCCGGCGTCACCCAGAACACGCTGCCCTTCCTCGATGCGAGCGTCACGCAGCAAGGGAACCAGTTGATCCTCACGTTGAGCCAGGCCGGCAGTGGCCAGGGTACCGGCGGTACGCCGTTCGACCAGTTCCCCGGCCTCAACGGAAACCAGCAGAGCGTGGCGGCGGCGCTACAGCAGATTGCTACCTCGGGCGGTAACCCGTTGCCGACCTTGCTGGGTTACGCACGCGGATTACGTGCCGACCAGGCCATCAAGGCGTTCGATTCGCTCTCCGGTGAAACCTACGCGTCGGCGGCGAATGCGGAACTGAGCGGGCAGGGTCAGTACCAGGACACGCTGTTCTATCGGCTGAAGCTGCAGCGCGATACGGGTGAGCAAGGATCCGCGGTCTGGGCCGAGCCGTATACCTCGAGTAGCGATTTCGACCGCAGCACCGACGCGGCCCACACCGATTACCGCATCCACGGCGTGATCATCGGCGCCGATGCGCCGGTAACGCCTGACCTTCGCCTCGGTGTGCACGCCAACTTCGCCAACTCCCGCACTGAGGTGAACAGTCGCGGCGACTATACCGACGTGGACCAGGCGTCGATCGGCCTGCACGCGCTCTACTTCAATCAGCAACAGTGGTGGGTGGAGGGCCTGGCGTCGTATGGCTGGCAGAATGCCGACAGCAACCGCCGAATCGTTGTCGGTCCCTATGATCCGCAGGCGACCGGGCATTACAACGGCAAGACGACCAACGCCGCGCTGGAAGGCGGCTACCGCTTCGATCTCGGCCACGCCATGCATCTGGAGCCGTTCGCTGGCGCTTACTACACCAAGGTCAAGTACGACTCGTTCACCGAGAAGAACGCCGGTGACGCCGACCTGAGGGTGGGGCGAAGCGATGCGAGCAGCATGCAGTACGGCGTGGGCGCGCGATTGATCGGTGATGTCGACCTGGGCGTGGAAGGGACGCGCCTGCATCCGATCGTTCTGGTGCGTTACCTGCACAACACGAAGAACGACACGGTGTCGGTGAACAACGCCTTCGCCGGCGAGCCGTCGGACAGCTTCGTGGTACAGGGTTCGCGACCGGTGCAGAACCACTGGCAGGCAGGTGTGGGCGTGAGTTTCGACATCACGCCGAAGGCGAGCACGTTCGTGTACTACAACGCGGATGTCGCCTCGCACACCACCAGTAACGCGGTGAACCTCGGCGTCCGCTGGAATTTCTGAGCAAGCGCCAACGGTATCGGAAACCCTTGGATCGGCCCGCTGTTGTAGGAGCCGATTCATCGGCGAAAGGATCAGGCGTCATTGGCGGGATATCGCGACGCCATTTCGCCGATGAATCGGCTCCTACAAGAGATCGTTTCTATCAGGGTTTCTCAGCGAACGGACTTGAACGCGGCGCGCAATTCCTCGGCGAAGAGTTGCGGTTGCTCCCAGGCAGCGAAATGGCCGCCCTTGCTCACCTGGTGGTAGTAGTAAAGGCTCGGGTAGGCGGCCTTGCTCCAGCTTTCCGGTGCCTTGTAGATCTCCTTCGGGAAGACCGTGATCGCGACGGGCACCTTGATCTCGTTGGTGCGCTGGGTGACCGAGCTGAAGTTATTGTTGTTGTTCTCCCAGTAGAAGCGCGACGACGACGCACCGGTGTTGGTCAGCCAGTACAGCGTGATGTCGTTGAGCATCTCGTCACGGGAGAGCGCGTTCTCGGCCACGCCGTTACTGTCACTCCACTGGCCGAACTTCTCGTACATCCAGGCGGCGAGGCCGGAGGGTGAATCCGAGAGCGAATAGCCGATCGTCTGTGGGCGCGTGACCATCATGGCGCCGTACGCGGCATTGCGACCAAAGAAGCTGCTCAGTGACTGGTAAGCCTCTTTTTCGTCCGGCTTGAGTTCGGCTGGCGCAGCGTCACCGGCGTTGATGCCCTTGACCAGGTTGCCGGGAATGGTGGCAGGCATGTTGAGGTGGATCGCGAGCAGTCCCTTCGGTGCCTGACGTGCGAGTGCATCGGAAATCACCGAGCCGTGGTCGCCACCCTGGGACACGTAGTGCTTGTAGCCGAGGCGCTTCATCAATACGTCCCAGGCACGCGCAGTGCGCTCAGGGTTCCAGCCCAGTTCCGTGGGCTTGCCGGAGAAGCCATAGCCCGGGATCGAAGGAATAACCACGTCGAAGGCATCTTCCGCGCGACCACCGTAGGCCACCGGGTCGGTGAGCGGGCCGATGGTCTTGATGAACTCGAAGGTCGAGCCGGGCCAGCCGTGCGTCAGGATGAGGGGCAGGGCATGCGGGTTCTTCGAGCGCACATGGATGAACTGGATGTCGACGCCGTCGATGTTGGTGACGAACTCAGGCAACGCGTTGAGCTGCGCCTCGGCCTTGCGCCAGTCGTAGTCGGTGCCCCAGTACTTGACCAGAGCCTGCACGCGGGCGAGCTGCACGCCCTGCGATTCGTCTTTCACCACTTCCTTGTCCGGCCAGCGTGTTTCCGCAATGCGACGACGAAGGTCGTCGAGCTGGTCCTGCGGCACATGGACACGGAAGGGACGGATGCTCTCGTCGACCTTCGTCGTGCCGGTGACAGCCGGTTGTGCGTAAACCGAGGGTGCGAGCGTCGCGAAGCCAAGCGCGATGGCGAGCGTGCCTCGGGCGAAGGAGGTGCGGCGGGCGGTGGGGGCGTGTGCGGATGACATCATCGTTCTCCTGTGATCTTCCATAGATAGGTGGGCGTGTTCACAGTCTATGGAGGGCACCCGACGCCCCTCGTGTCCGGAAAGGCGGCTATTTGAAACACTACGTATCCCTCACCGATCCGTATACAAAGCGGTACAAACGCCGGGGAACCAAAAGCACTACTTGTGCAAAGGCCGCCTAAGCAGGCACCCTGCTTCGAGGGCACCCATGCAAGGAACCTGGGTAGGTCAACGCAGCAGGTTCCGGGGGTCAATGGCATGAATGCATCCGTGCGTGCGTCACGATGGCTCGGTGCCCTTGCCTCGCTGCTGCTCGCGGGCACGGCCGCCGCCGCCCAGCCCCTGTCGCTGGGCAGCTACCAGCACACGGCCTTCCAGAAGCAGGACGGTGCGCCGGGCGATATCGCCAGCCTCGCGCAGACCGCCGATGGTTTCCTCTGGATGACCGGGACCAAGGGCGTGACACGCTTCGATGGCGTGTCCTTCCGGCCCTTCAGGCCCGTGCCCGGTGAAGCGTTTCGGGCCGCCCAGTTGAACGGGATCTTCCCTGCACAGGGCGGCGGCCTCTGGATCGCCAATTCGGACAGCGGCCCCACACTGCTCAAGGATGGCCACCTCAGTCACTTCGACGAGCCGAAGGGCGCTGTCGCCGCGATCCACTCATTCTTTGCGGACCCCGAGGGCAGCGTGTGGGCGGTGTCTCCCCAAGGCGTGATCCGCTTCAAGGACGGAACCTGGGTGATGGTCGAGCCCAATACGGCCGATGCGTCGACCAGTCGCGGACTCTTCGACCGGAGTGGTGCCTTGTGGCTGGTGGGCGGTGGCAAGGTCCGGGTCCGTCCTCGTGGCGCCAGGGCTTTCATCGATGTTCCCAACGGCCCCGACAAGCCCCGGTACATCTTTCGCGGGACGTCCGGCCGGCTGTACATCACGACGCGACTGGCCGTGTACACCTACCGCGTCGAGGGGTCGACGCTCATCGAAACGGCAGCGCCCTTGAGTATTTCCGCCAGCGCGGTGCAGGAAGACGACGAGGGAGCGGTGTGGGTCACGAGTACGACACGCGCCGTCGCCTTTGTCTCCCCCGACGCCCTCCGTCGTGCCGAGGCCGCGCACGCCGAACCGGTCGCGGAGTTCATGGACCGCGCGGATGGCCTTACCGGCAGCTATGCATGGCCGATGATTCGGGATCGCGAAGGCAACATCTGGGTGGGGACTCAGAACGGCGTGGATCGGTTCCGGCGATCGGCCTTTACGACGATGAAGCTTCCCGATGGTATTCACGAGGTCTCGGCATCGGTCGACGCCGAAGGGTCGATCTGGGTCGGCAGCGAAACCCATGCCTTGCTTCGCCTCGTCCCTCCTTCGTCGTGGCTGGAGACGGAGGTCCCGCGGCTCACCATGGCGACGTTCTTCGATGCCAGGCGCGATACCGTATGGGCGGCCGCGGTGGATGCCTTGTGGTCCATCTCGAACGGCATACCCACACGAGCCACCGCGGTTCGCGAAGGCGGCCCCCATGCGGCGAACAACTGCGTCGTCAGCGACAGCCAGGGGCGCGTTTTCGTCTGCATGAGCCGACCGGAACACAACCTGCTGGTGTGGGACGGTCACGACTGGAGCGACGCCACGACGGTAAGCCTGCGCCCGAAAGTCCTTGCGATGGACGAGCACGACAACCTCTGGGTGGGTGCCGCGGGAGAACCGCGCCTTACGCGCATTGCGCAGGGCGTCGCCACCGCGTTCGATGAACGGCAAGGGCTGCAGAAGGGTGTGATCAGGGCCCTCCTTGCTGAACCCGACGGGGTCTGGATCGGCGGTGACGAGGGTATCCAGCACTTCGACGGCAAACGCTTCACGTCCATCGGGGCGCTGGACGACGATGCCTTCGAGACGGCTACCGGCCTGGTCAAGGACGCCGGGGGCAACTTGTGGATCCAGACGCTCGACGGGGTTCGCGAAGTGGCATTGGATGACCTCTCCAAAGCCCTGGCGGCGCCTGCGACGTTCGTTCCCTACCGCGCGTTCGACGCGACGGATGGCTTGCCGGGCGCACCGGATCCCGATCGCACCTTACCTACGCTGCGCCGGAGTGCCGACGGCCTGCTCTGGGCGCAAACGGCTTCTGGCCTTGCATGGATAGATCCCCGGCGCATTCCGGAGAACCGCGTTATCCCGGTGGTGTACGTCGAGGGCGTGACCAGCGGTGATACGGCCTACCCGCTCCTTCAGGCGACAGCCACGCTGCCCGCCGACATGCGCAGTTTCCGCGTGTCCTATACGTCGCCGATGCTGAGCCGCCCCGAGCGCGTTCGCTTCCGCTATCGCCTGGTCGGGTACAACAACACATGGCAGGAAGCGGGCTCGAGGCGGGAAGCGGTCTTCACCAACGTGCCACCGGGTAGCTACCGTTTCGAAGTCACGGCGTCCAACGAGAACGGTGTGGTCAGTACGACGACAGCCAGCGCGCAGATTGTCAGGCAGGCTGCTTACTACGAGACGTGGTGGTTCCGTGCACTCGGCATCCTGCCGGTGATCCTTCTCCTCTGGCTCGCGCATAAACGGCGCACGCACGCCGTGACACGTAGCCTTCGCATTCGCGCCGAGGAGCGCGAAGCCGTCGCCCGCGATATCCATGACACGCTGCTGCAACGTTTCCAGGGGCTGATGCTGACGCTCCAGGCATGGGCGATGGACGAGACGATTCCGCGCGATCGTCGCTCGGACATGCTGGAGGTGTCCGACCAGACGCGCGCTGCGCTGCTCGAAGGCCGTGAGCGCATTCTGTTGCTCCGTCGTAACGAGGACCACGGGTTGGCGCTATACGACCAGATCGCTGCCGAAGGCCGCCGTCTGCACGCCGCCCATGGGATGGCTTTCTCGCTGGAAGCGAATGGAACACCGCGGGCGCTGGCAAAGGAGTGTCAGAGTGAACTGCGCGACATCGCCTTCGAAGCCCTGCGTAACGCCTTCGTACACTCACACGGCGAAAAGGTCGTCCTCGTGCTCAGCTATGCCGAGGACGCCTTGTGGCTGGTGATCACGGACGACGGGACGGGCTTCGACGAGTCGCTCATGGCGAAAGCGCGCGAAAGTGGCCACTTCGGTCTGATCGGATTGCGTGAGCGCGTGACGCGCCTCGCGGGCACGTTGAGCGTGGAGTCCGAACCGGGCGAGGGCACCGAGATTCACATCAAGCTGCCCGGACATACCGCGTATGCCGGGTATCGGCGGCGCTGGTGGTCGACGATTCGCTAAGCGCGGACGATGGTCATGAGTCGAGGAAGCCTCGCTGCACCGCGATCATTACGGCGTGCGTTCTGTCGAGCGCGCCCAGCTTGGCCATGATGCTGCGCATGCGCGATTTGACGGTGTCTTCGGAGACGAACAACGCTTCGGCGATCGCCTTGTTGCTTTGGCCGGCCGCGGCTAGCCGAAGCACGTTGGTTTCCCGTGAGGTGAGGTTGTCCGAGCCCGCATGCCGGGCGATCTCGTGGGCTACTTCGGAAGCAACGACGTGCCGACCCGCCACCGAGGCACGGATCGCCTTGATGATCTCCTCCAGCGTGGCGGACTTCAGCAGATAGGAGGTGGCACCCAGGGTCARTGCACGCATCACGCGCGCGTCTCCGGGGTAACTGGTCAAGACGATGATGGTCGCGGTGGGAAATTCGCCGCGGATGGCAGCGATGGCTTCCAGTCCATCCACATGAGGCATCTGCAGGTCGAGCAGGGCGACCGTCGGCTGAAGGTCACGGAACAGTGTGATGGCTTCGGCGCCGTCCGCTGCCTCGCCGACCAGCTCCATATCGGCTTCCTGGGTAATCGCCGCGCGCAGGCCACGCCGCATGATCGGGTGATCGTCGGTGATCAGTACCCGGATCTTTTCAGACGGATCGATCGGCTCGGTCACCTGGAATCTCCCTGTTCACATCCCATCTTGTGAAGAACGGCGGCAGCGTTCAATACCCAAATGGATGATTCTTGCTATGGGTACCGGGTCGTGACACGAAAGTGTGAGCGCCGATCCCACGATCGGATGGGCATCTGGCCCCGAATTAGGATGCCCTTTGCCTAATTTGCATCCTAGTCTGTTGCTGTCGGCGGGATACAGGGGCCGTCTGACGCAAACGACCAGTAAGGCGGGGTCCATGATCTCCACACTCGTGTCGATCGAAAATGCGCTCTCATCGTTCCTTCGGCGTTCCATCGGCGACCAGCAGCCAGCCGATGACCCGGTGTACGAGCACGTGGCGATGGCGTTGCAGGCCTTCAAACAGACGGCCTCGAGGCCGGCGGCGCCGATGTCACGCACAAGCCGCGGCTGCCTCGCTGCCTGGCAGCTACACGTCGCCTGTGACCACCTGACGAACGAGCTGGACCTTGGCACGGCGATTCACCGCGCCGCGGAAGCCTGCAGCGTGTCGCGCAGCCATTTCTCTCGTGCCTTCAAGGCAAGTACCGGTCTGTCGCCGACCCACTGGCGCCTGGAGCAGCGCGTGCGTCGTGCGCAGACCTTACTCGAAGTCGCCGACCGGACCCTGGTCGATATCGCCGCCGAATGCGGCTTCGCCGACCAGAGTCACTTCACCAACGTCTTCTCGCGATTCCGTCGACAGAGCCCGGGCGTTATTGAAAGACGCTTTTCATCTTGGAAACCTGAAAATAGTTAATTAAATTAATTCTGTATCCAAACTCAATGAAAATCGAGTTTGTCCGCGGTTTGAACGTTGATTTCCAYTCCAGGCACTCGCTTTCCGCGGGCGGTCCGGGAGCCTCCYCGGCGCTMYTKGCGCCTGYGGGGTCTCCCTTKGMCWCGCTWTTCCCGCAGGAGTCTCGYACCTTCCRTTCCAATCAACTAAACTGTAGCCAAACTCGAATCGAGTTTGGCTGCGTTTTTTTATTAAAAAACGTTCCAGYTGATTTCRGAAATTCGCTCCCTTTCCGCCGAYTGYCTGCCAAGCCTCCTCGACGCAAGCGTCTG
>NZ_JBFUJE010000035.1:0-19855 GCF_056401535.1 Luteibacter sp. P4_E6
GGCCACGCGCTGGCCGATCGCCTCATGCGCGATGCCGGTGCGCGCGTGGGCCAGGCCACGGGTACGCATTACGTCGCACGTGCCACGGATACGCAGTTCGCGGTGTGGCTTCGCGGCGCCGACCGCGCTGAAGCGATCTCGGTGGCGTTCCGGGTGATGGATGCCCTCGGCCAGCCCTATCAGGAGGCCGAGGTCAACATGGATATGGGGCCTGCGGTAGGTATCGCGCTGGCGCCCAGTCATGGGGAGCGTGCGGCTGCCCTGTTGCGTCGGGCCGAGGTCGCGGAATTCTCCGCGGTGGGATCGGCACGAGGCGTGGACGTGTACGACCCGAAAGCCGATCCGCATCGCCCGGAGCGGCTCTCGCTCATGAGCGAACTGCGCGCGGCCATCGACAGCGATGCGCTGGAGCTTTACTACCAGCCGAAGCGCCGTCTGGCCGATGGCCGCATTGACGGTGCGGAGGCGCTGGTGCGCTGGCCGCGGCCAGGGCGTGGCATGGTTCCGCCCGAGCAGTTCGTCGGCATAGCCGAGGAAACCGGCAATATCGGCCGGCTGACCCGATGGGTGCTGGCGCGCGGTATCGCCCAGGCCGCGGAGCTGGCCCGCGCAGGGCAAGCCATGCGCATTTCGATCAACCTCTCGGCACGCGACATCGGCGACATCGAGCTGCCTGACCGCGTGGCCCATCTTCTGAGCGTCCACCGCCTGCCCGCCACCTCGCTCACCCTCGAGGTGACCGAAAGCGCGGTGATCGGCGAGCCGGAGGCCTCACTTCAAGTCCTTCGTCGCCTGGCCGATATGGGTATCGACATGGCGATCGATGATTTCGGCGTCGGCCAGACCTCATTCGCCTACCTTCGCCGCCTGCCCGTCAGGGAACTGAAGATCGACAAGATGTTCGTCCAACACCTCGCCACCGATGAAACCGACCGCGTGATCGTCCGATCGCTGGTCGAGCTCGGCCATCGCCTGGGCTACCGGGTGACCGCCGAAGGCGTCGAGGACGAAGCCACCGTCGCCTTCCTCGGCAGCATAGGTTGCGATCATGCCCAGGGGTTCCACGTCGACCGGCCGATGACGTTCGCGGCCCTGGTCGCGCGCCACGGTGCGCAAGGCGTGGGATCCGCGTGAGTCGGTTCCGCCACGCCGTTGCCGCCATCGCTGTCTGCCTCGCGACGCCCTTCGCCAGCGCGCAGGACGTGAAGGTGCATGCGTATGCGGACCTGCGCCTGACCGACGCCGCCAACGATCCGAGCTTCGTCAACGGCGGACCGGGACGCCTGCGTTATGGCAGCGGTGACACGCAGGCACGCTTCGGCGCGGCGGCCCTCGTTGTCACCGCGCAGTTCACCCCGGCCCTGTTCGCCCTGGCCGACATGCAGCTCCAGCAGACCGACCATGCGAGTCCCCAGCTGACGGAGGCCTTCCTGCGCTATCGCCCCGTGTCGCTTTCGGCGTGGCGGGCGTCGATCAAGGGCGGGCTGTACTTCATCCCCATTTCGCTCGAGAACGAGGGCATCGGCTGGACCAGTCCATGGACGATCACTCCCTCGGCGATCAACAGCTGGGTCGGCGAGGAACTGCGTGGTCTCGGTGTCGAAGGCCGCGAAGCATGGCGCGGCGAAAGCGGCACGCTCGCCTTTGGTGGCGGCCTGTTCCGGCACAACGACGTCGCCGGAAATATCCTCGTGATGCGCGGCTGGTCCCTGAGCGACCTTGTATACGGTGTGGGCGGCCGTTTGCGCGAGCCCTCTGACGACGGCACCCGCGAGCAGTACGCACCGTTCCAGAGCATCGGTGGTCGCACCGGCTGGTATGCAGACACTGGCTGGAAGAGCACGAACGGTCTCTACGTGCGCGTGCTGCGCTACGACAACGGGGCCGATCCCCGCGCCTACCGGCTCTACGCGGACGGCGACAAGCTTTTCGCCTGGCGCACGCGCTTCTGGTCGGCGGGCGCCAGTTACGTCACGGGGCCGGTGACCTGGATTGCGCAGGGCTTGGATGGAGACACCGAGGTTCAGCCGCACCAACGGACCCTGCTGACCCATTTCCAGTCGGCCTTCCTGCTGGCAGGCTGGAATCGCGGTGCCTGGCGTCCGACCCTTCGCGTGGAGCGCTTTCGTACGTGGCCGTCCGGCGAGCGCGGACGCGCCCTCACCGCCGCCTTGAACTGGCGGCCGAGCGACTGGCTTCGTCTCACCGGCGAATGGCTGCATGTCGACGCCACGCGCGATGACCGCGCAGACGCGGGATTCTCACCTCACGAACGAGGCAACCAGTTGCAGTTGCTCGCCCGGGTGCTTTATTGACATGAACGAGGGCGACGGCTTGGACCAGGACGTCTGGGAGCGAAAATACCATCTCGCCCTTGAGCGGATGGAGCGCGACGAGCACGACTTCCGGCGGCTTGAAGAGGGGTTGCGGAGGCTTGTGCTGCGTCTCACTGCGCTAGCGCGTGGGCAAAGCGCGCAAGCCGACCGCCTCCTCGACCAGCTCGGTGACGGCCTGGGTGTCGCCTCCGATCCGGACGCTCTCGATACCCTGCTCGATGCCCTGGCCGAGGCAGTGACCGCACTGGAGCCGCGGCCGGCTCCGACGCCGCACCACATGACCGAGGCGCTTGAGCCCGTCTTGCTCGCCGCCGCCGTCGATACGGTGCAGGAGGCGATGGAGGCCTTGCGACAAGTGCTGTTCCACGTCGTGCTCATGCCCGCACTCGCGGGGCGTGTCGACGCACTGCACGCTTCGCTGGGGCAGGCCCGCGACACGGCGGCTATCTCGGCGGCGGCCCGCGGCATCGCCGATCTGGTCAACCTGCAGCGTAACGCGCTGCGCCAGGACATCGCCCAGCTGCAGGAACTTCTGGCCGATGTCAGCGGAAGGCTCGGTGACATGACTCGTTATCTCGTGGCCGAGACCGAGAACACAGACGTGGGCGATGAACAGGGTCGGGACCTGGACGCGACGGTGCGCGAGGAAATGCGGTTGCTCGTCGAACAGACGCAGGGTGCCACCGATCTCGAAGCCTTGCAGGCGCAGGTCAACGCGCGCCTTTCCATGATCGACGAACATTTTCGTGTCTTCCGCGCGCGCGAGGACGAGCGCCTGGCGACGTATCGCGATCGTGCGGAACGCATGAAGGATCGCGTCGAAGAACTCGAAATCCAGGCGACGTCGCTGCAGGACTCACTGCGCCGCGAGCATGAGCTGGCGCTCACGGATCCACTGACCGGCCTGCCCAATCGTCTGTCGTACGAGCGGCGCATGGCCGAGATCGAGCGGGATGTCCGCGATAACGGTGGCGTCGCTTGCGTGGGCGCGTTCGACATCGATCACTTCAAGGTGATCAACGACAGCTTCGGGCATGCGGCGGGCGATGCCGTATTGCGTATCGTCGCCCAGACCCTCACTCGCGAACTGCCGGAGCCGGCCTTCGTCGCCCGATACGGTGGCGAGGAGTTCGTCGTGGTGTTCGCCGGCGTCCCGGCCGAGGAAGCTATCGCTGCCGCCACGGCGCTGTGCGAAACGGTTGCTGCACTTGCCTTCCACGCCAGCCAGAAGCCCGTGACCGTCACCATGTCCGGCGGCATCACACGCTTCCTCGTCGATGACACCGCCGCTACCGTTTTCGATCGCGCCGACCGCGCCCTCTATGCCGCCAAACGCGCAGGACGCAATCGCTGCCTGCTGCTCTGAGCGGGGCTGGCTCGCCTTCGGCATTGCGTTATGCGCTCGCGTCGCGTGGCCCCGAGGGTGATACCCGCCGGCTCTTGCGACGCAGCGCAACCGCGAGCCCAAAGGCGAGCCCGCCAGGAAGAAACCCCGTGACCCACCAAACAAAAGGTTCTTCGCGGAATSCCGGGGACGCCGAAGACGGTGAGKCGCAGAGCCTTCGGCGTGTAGACGTGGCGGCGCAGAGCCTTCGGTGCCCACCCTCGCTGCTCAGACACGTCCTCCGCGTTTCGTACCGGAAAGGCCGCTGCGCGGMCCMTGTTCTTATTGGCCTRCGGCCGCTCCACTTGTGCGGAACTCGCCTCGAGGGTGGGCACCGAAGACTCTCCCGGAACCTGAGGTTCGTGTGGGTCGAGCCGACAAAGCAGCGCCGCTTCGGATGCTGGCTCGTCGGCATCGCCAAACGGTCGACCCCAGCGCGCTGAGATCGTCCGCGAGTCAGCGCAGCGGCGAGGAAAACGCTCGCCGCGCCGGAAATGACGTATCTGCACGACCGCCGTAACGGTCCGCTTGGGCGGCCACTCCCACTCCAACGGCTCTCCTTCCACTCAACCGTATCGTCGTGAGAGACCTTGGTGTCCACCCTCGAGGCGAGTTCCGCACAAGTGGAGCGGCCGTAGGCCARWTAGGTACACGGGCCGCGTSAGCGGCCTTCCTTKTCGAACGCGGAGGACGTGTCTGAGCAGCGAGGGTGGRCRCCAAGGTCTCCCCGCGAGACGCCCAAGTGTAGAGAGCGATGGCGGAGCCGAGCCACCCGCGAAGCCGAAGGCGAGCCATGCGCGAGGTGCGAGGTGCGAGGTGCGAAAGAACGCCCCGACCTAAACCCGCGCGCCCGGGCCCCGGTAATCCGCGAAGAACCAAACAAGAGCCCGGCACGAAGCCGGGCTCTTGTGCGCTGATTCCGGAGCGGATCAGTCGCGACGAGCGAGCAGCATGCCCACTAGGATGCCGACGCCAAAGCCGCTCAGGATCGCGCCAAGGGGGCGGTGGGCGATCACGTCGCGGGCGGTGTCGACGGCCTCGCCAGCCTTGGCCTGGACGCGCCCGGCCGTCTCACGGATGGCGCCTTCGGCTTCGAGGCCGTGGTCGCCGCCCAGGGCGCCTGCTGCGCGCTGCACACGGCCGCCGATGGTATTCGCCGCGCCACGGATCTGGTCTTCGTTCATGGTCCCGCTCCTCCGTTGATTGAAGAGGTGAAGGTGCCGACCGGGAAGTGCACGGCGCGGCAAGACGCCGTCAATCCGATGCTTTCACCGGTTCCATGCGGCAACGCGTCATAATGGTGCACCTCGCGTCGAAGAAGGGGGCTCCACGCCCATGGAAGCCACGACAGACCACCGGCCCGATGCTGGCGCAGCGGCCCATCCCGAGGCCGTGATCGAGCGCGCCGACGTGCGCTTCACCGTGCTGACGCCTCGGCTCATCCGCCTGGAATGGAGTGCCGTCAGCACCTTCCGCGACAGTCGCACCCAGATCGTGGTGCACCGGGCGTTGGACGTGCCCCGATTCCGGATTGCCGAAGACGACCAGGCGATCGAGATCGACACCGGCGCGCTGCAGGTGCGCTACCTGAAGGGCGGCGGGCGCTTCACCTCGGGCAACCTTTCGATTCTGGTTCGTCGGGCCGAAGGCGACCTGACCTGGAAGCCGGGCGATCTCCAGAAAGACAATCTTGGCGGCACTTACCGCACCCTTGACCGGTACGACGGGGACACCTGGCAGGACGGCAGCAAGCTGCCGATCGAAGAGGGGCTGATCGCGCGGGACGGCTGGCATGTTGTCGACGACACCGCCGGTTTCGGCATCGATGACGAAGGCTGGGTGCTCGAGCGCCCGGCCGGCGAGCGTCAGGATCTGTATTTCTTCGGTTACGGCCACGACTACCGTGCCGCGCTGGGCGACTTCGCCGCCATCGCCGGTCCCCAGCCGATTCCGCCGCGGTTCGTCTTCGGGTACTGGTGGTCGCGATACTGGAACTACACCGACGAGGAACTGCGTACGCTCGGCGCACGTTTCGAGAAGGAGCGTATCCCGCTCGACGTGCTGGTGCTCGACATGGACTGGCACACCACGCCGGGCCTGTCGCTGCGGCCGGGACACGAGCACAAGGATGTCTTCGGCGAACAGTCCGGCTGGACCGGCTACACCTTCAATCGCAGCCTGTTTCCCGATCCGAAGGCCTTCATGCGCTGGGCACACGGGCAGCATCTTCGGGTGACCCTGAACCTGCATCCCGCATCGGGTGTCCTGCCGCATGAAGAGCAGTATGAAGCCATGGCGAAGGCGCTCTCGTGGGATACCTCGACACAGGCGGCGATTCCTTTCGAAGGCACGTCGCAGCCGTATATGCGCGCCTTGTTCGACACGGTGCTGCACCCGCTCGAAAAGGTCGGCGTCGATTTCTGGTGGCTCGACTGGCAGCAGTGGCCGGAGTCGAAGGCGCACCCTGGCCTGTCGAACACCTGGTGGCTCAACCACACCTTCTTCACCGAGATGCAGCGGGACGGCGATCGGCGCGGGCTGATTTACCACCGATGGGGCGGCCTCGGTAACCACCGTTATCCGATCGGCTTCTCCGGTGACAGCGTGATTTCCTGGGGCTCGCTGGCGTTCCAGCCGCACTTCACCGCCATGGCGTCGAATGTCCTCTATGGCTACTGGAGCCACGACATCGGCGGGCATACCTTCCACAAACATATCCCGCGGCCGGAGCGACACCTCGCGCCGGAGCTCTACGCCCGGTGGATGCAACTGGGCGTGTTCAGTCCGGTGCTGCGCACCCACTCGGCGAAAGAAGCCAGCCTGCACAAGGAGCCGTGGCACTTCGGGCCGCCTTACGGCGACGCGATCTTCGCCGCGATCCGTCTGCGCTACCAGCTTGCGCCCTACATTTATGGGGCCGCACGCCACGCCTACGACACCGGTTTGTCGATCGTGCGCCCGATGTACTACCACTGGCCCGAGCACGAAGAGGCGTACAACCATCCGGCGCAATACATGTTCGGTAACGACATTCTTGTCGCTCCGGTCACGACGCCCGTCGGCGAGGACGGCGCCGCACCGTTTCCCGTGTGGCTTCCGCCCGGCCTCTGGTACAGCCGTGATGGCGCCGAGTCGTTCGAAGGTGGGCAGATGATCGAGCGGCACTACACGCTCGAGGAGATTCCCATCTTCGTGCGTCCGGGAAGCGTGGTGCCGCTCTACCCCGAGGGCATGCGTAACCTCGCCAGCGTGCCGGATGCCCTTATCCTGCAGGTTTTCCCGGGTGACGAAGGCGCCACCGAACTGTACGACGACGACGGCGAAAGCCAGGGCTACCAGCGCGGCGAGTTCGCACGTACCAGCGTGCGCAGCCGTCGTGGCGATCGTGCGCAGCGCGTGCACATCGACGCCATGCGCGGTCATTACAAAGGACGCCCCGGAGCCCGCTCGTACATCGTCGAGCTGCTGGATGCCGGTATCCCGGAAAGCATCGAAGTCAATGGCATGGCATTGCCGTACAGCGAGCCGCCCGCGCCGCAGACCTGGCTGTTCGACACCGCATCGCTTTGCATTCGCATCGATCTGGGTTCGGTATCGCTGGACGAACCCCAGGACATCGTTGCGCGTTTCACGCCGGAACATTCGATGCCGGCCGGGCTGTTGCACCGCATGCGGCGCGCTGGCATCGCCGTGGATTACCTGAAGCAGGTATGGGGCGACATCTCGGCACTGCCCGATGACGTCGACCTCGCAGGGCAGGCGGCACGCGTGCTGGCCTATGCGGTGGAAGAGGGCGACGACGAAGGTCGTGCCGGTCGCTTCATGGCGGCGGTGCTCGCCTTCGAAGCACGCTTCCGTGGCCTGCCGGCCAGCGTGGATGCCACGCCGATCGACGAGTCCTACAAGCGTACGTTCGCCAACTTGCTAGGGCGCTGACCGTTGCGCCGGCTGCTCGGTGTCCTGCTCGTCCTGCTTGCTTTCGCGGCGCACGGGCAGGCTGCGGTGCGGGTGGGCTCGAAGGCGGACAACGAAGGTGCGGTGCTCGGCCAGATCCTGCTCCAGGTGCTTCGCCATGACGGCGTGCCGGTGATCGACCGGACCCAGCTCGGCCCTACGTCCATCGTGCGTCGCGCCCTGCTCAATGGCGATCTGGATGTCTATCCGGAGTACACCGGCAACGCCGCGTTCTTTTTTCACCGTGAGAACGATCCCGCCTTTCGCGATGCGCGGAAGGCCTATGCGCTTGCCGCCTCGCTCGACCTCGCCGCCAACCGCCTGGTCTGGCTGGCGCCCGCGCCCGCCGACAACCACTGGGCCATCGGCGTTCGTGGCGACGTCGCACGCGCGAAGAAACTCGCCACGCTCGATGATTTCGCGCGCTGGGTGAACGGCGGCGGCGACGTCCTCCTGGCCGGCTCTGCCGAATTCGTCGAGAGCGATGCGGCGCTTCCCGCCTTCCAGGCCGCGTACGGATTCACCCTGCGCGGCGACCAGCTCCTCGTGCTCGCTGGCGGGGATACGTCGGCGACGATCAAGGCGGCCGCCGAGGGCATCTCGGGCGTCAACGCAAGCATGGTCTATTCGACCGATGGCGCGATCGCTATCACCGGCCTGGCCGTCCTTGCCGATCCGCGCCACGTGGAAATCGTCTACCAGCCCGCCCCTGTCGTTCGTGAGGAGGTGTTGCAGCGCTATCCATCCATGCGCAGTTCGCTGGAAGCCGCCTTTCGACCGTTGACGGTGGACGTGCTGCGCAAACTCAATGCGCGCACGCAAATCGATGGTGACGATCCGGCGGTGGTCGCCCGGGACTACCTGCGCGACGCGGGTCTGGTGCGATGACCCCGCGCGCGCTGCCTGTTGTCCTACTGGCCTGCATCGGCTTCGTCGCCGCGCTCGCCTTTCCGTTTCTCTATGTCACGCCAAACCGACTGCTTAGCGGCGAGCCGCACAGTCCGCACGTCGTCGCCTTGGCCCTCACGTGGGTCTTGCTCGCCGCGGTGGGCGCGACCTCCGTGAGAGGGAGCCGGGTGGCGGTCGCACTCCTTGCGTGGGCACTGATCGCCGGCCTGCCGCTCCTGGCCAGCATCGATGCGCGTACCTTGCTGCTCGCGGCGGCGCCCAGTGCGCGTGTTCCCCTGGGTGCGGGCTTCTGGTTGATGTGGCTCTCGGCGAGCCTCCTTCTGCTCGACCGGCTGCGCGCGATACGCATGGCCGGGCGGGTCGTTRCCTGGATCGCGCTACTCGTGGCATTCGTCGTCATGGGAAGCGCCGGCGCGTTCGATACGCTGGCGCTGGTCCGCGAATTCCATGCCCAGCGCGGACCCTTCATGGACGCGCTGCTCACCCACCTGACGCTTGCCGCGACGACCCTGGTGCTTGCGCTGGTCATCGGCGCGCCCCTGGGCTGGTGGGCCTGGCGCACGCGCCGAACGGATGGTGCTGTCGTCGGCATGCTCGCCTTCCTCCAGACGGTGCCGTCGCTCGCCCTGTTCGCCTTGCTGATCGGCCCCTTTGCCTGGTTGGCTCGCGCATGGCCCGCGCTCGGTGCGCTCGGTTTCGGTGGAACGGGCGCCGCCCCTGCCGTCTTCGCGCTGGTGCTCTATGCCCTGCTGCCGGTCGTTCGATACACCATCGCCGGCCTCGGCGCGGTACCCGCGGATGCGCGCGAAGCGGCGCGTGGACTCGGCATGAGTCGGCTGCAATTGCTATCGCGCGTGCAGCTGCCGCTGGGTTGGCCGGTGCTGCTGGCGGGCCTGCGCATTGTCGCCGTACAGGCGATCGGACTGGCGGCAGTCGCCACCCTGATCGGTGCAGGCGGCCTGGGCCGCTTTGTCTTCCTCGGTATCGGCCAGGGGGCTAACGACATGGTGATGTTGGGTACGCTGGCGATCATCGCGTTGGCGCTGGCCGTCGATCTCCTATTCCAGGCCATGCTCGCTTTTACGGAACGACGCCCATGATCGAGTTCGAGCACGTCTCCAAACGCTTCGGTGAGCACGTCGTCATCGACGACCTGTCGCTTCGCGTGGACGACGGTGAGTTCTTCGTCCTCGTCGGACCGTCAGGTTCGGGCAAGTCGACGCTACTGCGCACCGTGAATCGCCTGGTCCCTATCGACGCGGGAAGCGTGCGCATCGATGGCGTGGATGTCGCGACTCAGGCGGTCGAGCCGCTGCGCCGTGGCATCGGCTATGCCATCCAGTCCGTCGGGTTGTTTCCGCATCGGACCGTCGGCGAGAACATCGCGACGGTCCCGCGTCTGCTTGGCTGGTCGGACGGCGACACCCGTGCGCGGGTCGCGGAACTGCTGGTCCTGCTCAAACTGGACGAGCCGGGCATCGCCGATCGCTATCCCGATACGCTTTCCGGTGGCCAACAGCAACGCGTCGGCGTCGCGCGTGCACTCGCCGCGCGACCACGCATCGTCTTGATGGACGAACCGTTCGGCGCACTCGATCCCGTGACGCGCGAGTCGCTCCAGGCCAGTCTCAAGGCGATCCAGCGCGATACCGCCACGACCATCCTCTTCGTGACCCACGACATGGACGAAGCCTTCGGTCTCGGTCACCGCGTGGCCCTGATGCTCGACGGCAAGGTGGCCCAGGTCGGTACGCCCCTGGAACTCATTCGTCATCCGGTGAACGAACGCGTGCGCGAATTCGTCGGTGGGTCGCGCGCGCGACTGCGCGAACTGGCGGTGCGCCAGGTACGCGACAGCATGCGCAAGGGTGAGGTCGCCGATGGCGATGCGATCGATGGTGGGGCCTCGTTACAGGATGCGCTGGGGGCGATGCTGACGCAGGGCCGCGACCGCTTGCCCGTCTTCGACGACGGGCAGCTTGCCGGTGCGATCCTGCTCGCCGACCTTGTGGCCTCGCGCGAATGAAGGCGATCATCGCCCCGCTATTGCTGGTCGTCCTGCTCCTGGCACTGCCGCACAGTGCGTCATGGTTTCACGCGTGGATGCCCACGCTTTCGCATCCCCTCTATACGCGCACCTCGTTTCTCATGCTGACGCTCTCGCATTTCTGGCTGGTCGTCCTGGCGACACTCGTTGCCGTCGCCGTCGGCCTCACACTGGGCGTGCTGGCCACCCGTCCGAACGGGCGGTCGTTGCTGCCGACGGTGCGCGCGGTCGCCGTGATCGGGCAGACGTTCCCGCCGGTCGCGGTGCTCGCGATCGCCGTGCCCTTGCTGGGTTTCGGTGCGGCGCCGACGTTACTGGCGCTGACGCTCTACGGGGTGCTGCCGGTGCTCGGGCAGACGGTGGCGGGGCTCGGCAGTGTGGCGCCTGCGGCGCTGCATGCGGCGGACGGCATGGGCTACGGACGCTGGCGACGATTGTGGGATGTGGAGCTGCCGCTGGCTGCCGGCCCGATCATGGCCGGCGTGCGCCTGTCGGCCATCGTCGGCGTCGGCACGGCCACCATTGGCTCGGCCGTCGGTGCGACGACACTGGGATCGCCCATCGTGGAAGGGCTGGTAGGGAATAACACCGCTTATGTGGTGCAGGGGGCGTTGCTGGTGGGGGCGTTGGCGTTGTCGATCGACGGGGTGTTGGGGTTGGTTGAGCGGCGCGTTCGGAGGAATCGCCGCTGAAGCGGCTCCCACACAAAGCGGCCTGCTGCCCTGAAAGCAGCCTGGTGCCCTGTGGGAGCCGATTCATCGGCGATGCTCGTACCCGATTAACGGGCGCGCCAGCCCCTTACCAGATCTTCACGCGCTGCTTGGGGTCCAGATACAGCTTCTGCCCCGCTTTCGGCTGGAACGCGTCGTACCACGGATCGAGGTTACGCACGGTCTGCGCGCGGAATTCTCCCGGTGCGTGACCGTCGCCGATCACCTGTGCGCGCAGGGCCGCGTCACGTGTTTTCGTCCGCCACGACTGGGCGAAGGCGAGGAAGAACCGTTGGTCGCCACTGAGTCCGTCGATCACGGGCGCCGGTTTGCCGTGCAGGCTCTCCTTGTAAGCCGCATAGGCGATCGTGAGGCCCGAAAGATCGGCGATATTCTCGCCAAGCGTCTGCTGGCCGTTGATGTGCAGGCCGGGTAGCGGCTCGTACTGGTTGAACTGCTCGACGAGACGCTGGCCGGCGTCCTTGAAGTGTTTCTGATCCGCATCGGTCCACCAGTTGGCGAGCCTGCCCTGTGCATCGAACTCGGCACCGGTGTTGTCGAAGCTGTGGCTGATTTCATGGCCGATCACCGCGCCGATCGAGCCATAGTTCGATGCCGCATCCGCCTTCGGATCGAAGAACGGGGCTTCGAGGATCGCCGCCGGGAAGTTCAATGCGTTTTGCAGCGGCAGGTTCACCGCGTTCACCGTCTGTGGCGTCATCCACCACTCATCGCGATCGACCGGTTGGGACAGCTTGGCGACCTGGTGATGGTATTCGGCCAGCCTGGCGCGTTCATGGTTGCCGAGCGCGTCGTCCGGACGAACCTCCAGCTTAGAGTAGTCGCGCCAGGTATCCGGGTAGCCGACGCCGACTTTGATCGTCGCGATTTTTGCCTTGGCTTTCTGCCGGGTCTCCGGCGACATCCAGTCCAGGGTGTCCACGCGCGCATCGAACGCCTTCAGGATGTTCTTCACCATGTCCTGCACCAGGGCGCGGGAAGAGGCGGGAAAGTACTGTTTCACATAGATCTGGCCTACCGCATCGCCGAGATCGGCGTTTACACGACCGATGCCGCGCTTCCAGCGATCGCGCTGCTTCGGCGTGCCGGTGAGGGTCTTGCCGTAGAAGCCGAAGGACAGGTCGTCGTAGGCGTGGGGCAGAAGGCCGTTGGCCTCGGCGTTGATGGTATGGAAGCGTAGCCAGGCCTTCCAGGTATCCAGCGGCTCGTTGGCGACCAGGGCGGCGAACTTCGTCACGGTGGCGGGCTGCCAGACGATGAAGGTGGGTTGGTCATCCAGATGGGCCGCTTTGAAGTAAGCCGTCCAGTCGATGCCCGGTGCCTTGCTCGCGAATGACGTGCGCGGCCAGGGGTTGTTCGCCTTGTGGATGTCCTCGCTCTCGACGATCGAGGCCTGGGCCTGGGCGATCTTCGTTTCCAGCGCAAGGATGGCCTTTGCTTTCGCGGCCGCGTCCGGCGTGCCGGCCAGGGTCAATACGGCTTCGACGTAGGCGGCGTACTTGGCCCGCGTGTCGACCATGTCCTTGTCGGTCTTCAGGTAGTAGTCGCGGTTGGGCATACCGAGGCCGCCCTGCAAAAGGTACGGCATGTTCTTCGACGGATCCTCGAGGCCCTGGGCGACGAACAGGCCCAGGAGGTGTTCGGTGTCGAGGCTGGTCGCATTGATCGGGTCGACATCGGCGCGCAGTTGCGCACCGAGCGCGGCCGACAGCGCACCCTTGTCCTTGATCGCGTCGATCGAAGCCAGCGCCGGTTCCAGCGGTTTCAATCCGGCCTTCTCGATACCGGCTTCATCCATATAGGCCTTGTAGTAGTCGGCAATGAGGCGCTGCTCGCTCCCCGTCGCTGGGTGGCCTTCGCCAGCGGCCTTGATCAGCTCCGCATTGCGCTTCTCGGCCTTCTGGAACACTTCCAGGAACACGCCCGTGCTGGCCCGGTCGGCGGGGATGACGGCGGTCTTCTTCCAGGTGCCGTTGGCGTATCCGTCGAAGTCGTCACCCGGCTGCACCGAGTGGTCGATGCCCTTGAGGTCGACGCCAATGGGTGCACCAGCGGCGGCAACGCTTGTTGAGGCGAGGCCGCAGGCGATGGCGGCGGCGAGGATACGGTTGATCGTGGCCATGGAAGGGAAGTCCTTGCATTCGGGACACCCACGATAGACCCCCGCCGCACCGGATGTGTCCATGACGAATGGGCTAGGCGGTTTCCGGCGCAAGGCTCGCACGCATCTTAATTTTTGCCGGAAAAGTGCACTGGTGGTTGTGCCCTAATGATCGTCCGGCCCCGCAACGGGACCGGCATGGCGGGCCGCGGGTCGCCCGGGCCTGCCTTGACTTCCATTGGCAGCAGATCCCTAGGGAGATCGTTATGAATGCACGTTTCGAACTGACCGGCTCACAGACCGACATCGCCAGCTATCCACTCTGGGCTCAGGACATGGTCTCGTCCTGTGAGGACACGCGGGCACAGATTGTCCGTCATGAGATGTGGTCGGCGATGGTCGCCGCCACCCTCGACCCGGATACCACCCGCAACTTCATGATCGGCGTGTGGCCGGTCATCGAGCGTTTTCCGGGCTACATGTCACAGAGCCTGCTTAAGACGCGTTACGGCCGCAGCCCGGGCGACGACCTCGCCCGCCGCTGGCTGGTGCGCAACATCCGGGTGGAACAAAATCACGCCGAGTACTGGCTGAACTGGGCGGAGAGTGCGGGTGTGTCGCGCGAGGATGTGCTCCGGGCCGAACCGCCCAAGGGCACGCAGGCCCTGGCTCAGTGGTGTGAGGAGGTGAGCCGCGACGATTCGCTGGCCGCGGGTATTGCCGCGACCAACTACGCGGTGGAAGGAGCGACGGGCGATTGGTCACAAATCGTCTATGAAAGCGCGGCCTACGCGGAAAGCCTGCCGAATACGGGCCGTAAAGCCGGGCTGCGTTGGCTTCAGCTTCACGCCGCTTATGACGATACACATCCGTGGGAAGCGCTGGAAATCGTCTGCACCCTGCTGGGCACCAATCCCCCGGCGGATCAGATCGAGCACATAAGGGAGTGCGTCCGTCGCAGCTACGTCAGCATGAGCATCACGCTCGATCGTTGCATGGATGCCACGGCTTCGATTCGCAAGTGGAACGAGGCCGCCGCGTAACTCGCAAGTTGGGCGCCATGTGGCGCACTATCACGATCGGATGAGGATATGAGGGAACGATGCAACGCGTTGAGGCCAGTCACCAAGTACCCCTTTCGCGGCGCCTGCGGCCACTGGCCTATGCGCTCGTCGCGGTCGTTGGCCTCATCCTTGCCCTCACATGGGTAGCGCTCCAGACCCAGGTGACTCTCGCCGGTTTCCTCAACGGCGAGAGTCTTTGGTCCAAGGCGCAGAAGCAGGCCGTCATCGACCTTGACGAATACGCGACGCACGGACGTCCGGCGGACCTTGCCGGTTTTCGGCGAAATTACGCGGTGTTGATGGCCGATCGCTGGGCGCGTGACTCCATCGCCAGTGGCGATTTCGTTCACGCCGAGGTCTACGATGCCTTCGCTCGCGGAGGTGYCATTCCGGAGGCCATTCCAGGAATGGTCTTCATCTTCCACTATTTTTCCGGCATGCCGTACATGCGCGAGGCCGTGACGGAATGGCGTTCCGTGGACGCCAGCCTGAACGATCTCGCCGATACCGCCGACCGGCTCGATCGCGCGTACGCGGCAGGCACGCCGCCCACCGCGATGATCGACGCGGAGCGCAGCCATATCGCGGCGCTCAACAGTTATGTCGAACCCCGTGCCAAGGCGTTCTCGCTCGACATCGCCAACGGCGCGTCGTGGATCGGCCGCGTCCTGTTCTTCACGGTGTTCGGTGTCGCCACGCTCGCATCGCTTTTGTGGCTGCGCATGGCCGGGCGTATCGTCGCCACCATTCGCGGCACCGAGGAGCGGTATAGCCTCCTGTTCGACAGCGCGGCCGACGCCATCTTCATGGTGGACGAGGAGAGCGGGCGCATCCTCGATACCAACCGAAGAGCCGCGAACTGGCTTGGTTGTTCGCGTGCCGAACTCATCGGCATCCAGCTTTCCAGTCTGTTCGTCGAAGGCTCCGACCACGCCGGTACCGGTGTGCTGCGCAATGCCGACGGCAGCACGCGGCCGGTGGAGACACAGAGCAGCCTCGTCGTCTGGGGCTCGCGTCAGGTGTGCCAGGCCATCGTCCGCGATATCTCCGATCGGGTGGCCATGGAGCAAGAGCGCAAGATCGCCGCCGAGGCGCTTGCCAGCATCGCCGAAGGCGTGATCATCGCCGACGCCGATCGCCGCGTGACCACGGCGAATGCGGCGCATGCCAAGCTCACGGGTATTTCGTTGCAGGCGCTGCGCCGCACGCGTTTCGATGCCACGCGCACCTTGCCCGATGGCCGACCACTGCCGGCATCGCTATGGGAAGACATCGCCTCCGGTGACAACTGGCTTGGCGAAGTGGAGAGCCAGCGCGCCGACGGCAGTACCTATCCGGAGCTGATGAGCATCAGCACCATTCGCGATAGCGAAGGGCGCCCTCAGCACTATGTCGCCGTCGTCTCTGACATCACCGCCCGCAAGGCCGATCGCCAGCGCCTGCAGCACATGGCCACGCACGATCCGCTCACCGGCCTGGTCACGCGTGCCGAGTTCGAGCGCCGTTGCGCCGAAGCGATCACCCGCGCGGCTCATGAGCGCGGCGCCATCGCCGTGCTCTTCGTCGACCTCGACGCGTTCAAAGTCATCAACGACAGCTACAGCCACGCCACTGGCGACGCGCTTCTTATGCGTGTGGCCGAGCGCATTCGCGCGCAGCTGACACCGGAGGATGTTGCCGGCCGTATCGGTGGCGACGAGTTCACCGTGTTGCTTGCCGACCTGCGCTCGCGTGAGGAGGCACTCGTGGTCGCCGAGGCCATGCTTGCCGCGCTCGCGCGGCCCTTCGACCTGGGCGATTACGAACTCTTCGTCAGCGCGAGTATCGGCATCGCCGGCTACCCGCTCGACGGCAACGATGCGGTCACCCTCATCGCCAATGCGGACGCGGCCATGTACGTGGCCAAGACCGAAGAGCGCAATGCCTTGCGCTTCTATACGCCGAAGATGCATGCGGATGCGCGGCGTCGCCTCAAGCTCGCTTCCGAACTACGCCAGGCCCTGACCCGTCACGAGTTCCATCTGGTCTACCAGCCTAGCGTGGAGATGAAGAGCGGTCGCATCGTCGCCGTGGAAGCGTTGATCCGCTGGCGTCATCCCGAGCGTGGCAACGTCGGCCCGGACGAGTTCATTCCGCTCGCCGAAAGCCTCGGCCTGATTCGCCAGATCGACCAATGGGTACTCGAGACCGCGTGCGAGCAGCTACGCCTTTGGGATATCGCGCGGCTGCCGTCGCTGCGGCTCGCCGTTAACGTGTCGGCGGGCTCGTTCGGTCATCCGGATTTTCTTGCGGGGGTGAGCCAGGCCGTACTCACCACCGGGATCGCCCCCAAGCGCTTGTTGGTGGAGCTCACCGAAAGCGCGATCCTGCGTCTTGGCGAGGATACCGAGCGCGCCATGCTCGCCCTGCACAAGTTGGGCGTGGGTGTGGCGATCGACGATTTCGGCACCGGCTATTCCTCGCTGGCGTACCTGAAGCTGCCGGCGGTGGCGTACCTGAAGATCGACCGCTCTTTCATTACCGGCCTGCCGACCAACGGCAACGACGTGGCGATCACCGAGGCCATGGTGGCTATCGCGCGCAGCCTTGACCTTCACACGATCGCCGAGGGTATCGAGACCGAGGCCCAGCACGACTTCCTGCTGCGCGCCGGCTGCCAGGAAGGGCAAGGCTTCCTCTACTCACGGCCGCTGCCGCCGGACGAAATCGAGCGCCTGCTGGCGCCGAATTCGAAAACGAGTGGGGGTACCCGGCTGTCCCTCGTGCCCCCGCGGCGGGCGTGATCGGGTTCGCCCATACAAGACCCCGTAGGCCCCTTCGGTCCACGATGAGCATCCCCATATAGGCGGGAAGCTACCCGTGCAAGGATCCATCGTGTCCACCCGCGACCCCATCGTTTTTCTGTTTGACGTCGACAACACCCTGATCGACAACGACCGTTTCAGCGCCGATCTTGCCGCACGCCTGCTGCGTGACTTCGGCGAAGCGGGGCAGGCGCGCTACACCGCGATCGACAAGGAGATCCGCGGCCAGGTCGGTTACGCGGACTATCTCGGCGTGCTGCAGCGCCTGCGTGGCCAGGACAGCAGCCTGGCCTTCATGGAGATGTCGTTCTTCCTGCTGGACTATCCCTTCGATGAGCGGCGCTTTCCGGGCGTCCTCGAGGCGATCGACCATCTGCGCACCCTCGGCCGGCCGGTGATCATGTCCRACGGCGACACGGTGTTCCAGCCGCGCAAGATCCGTCGCGCCGGACTGTGGGATGCCTTCCGCGAGGACGTGCTGATCTACGTGCACAAGGAAGACATGCTCGACGACATGCAGAAGCGCTACCCCGCCGACCATTACGTCATGGTCGACGATAAACCGCGCATTCTTGTCGCGCTGAAGAAACTGCTGGGCGACAAGGTGACCACGGTGTTCGTCAAGCAGGGTCACTATGCTGCCGCAGCCGGCGCCGAACTGCAGGAGACACCGCCGGACATCACGATCGACACCGTCGGTGAGCTGACGACGATGGGTCGCGAGGCCTTCCTGGTCACCGCCTGATCCCGAGGGGGTTTCCGTAGGAGCCTCTTCTTCTGTGTGGGAGCCGGCTATGCCGGCGATGGGGGCGTCGGCTATACCGCTCCGTTGGCTTTTCGCCGCTTAAGCGGCTCCCACATGTATTTACTGCGCCGCGTCGAACGCCCCGCGCACCCACTCGACCGTCTCCCCCTCGAACGCCAGCACATCGAACCGGCATGGCCGCTGCGCATCGTGCGGATGCCATGCCAGCCAGAGATGCGCCGCGCTGATCAGCTTTCGTCGCTTGGCCACCGTGACCGAGCCCAGCGCGCCACCGAACGCAGCGCTGCGCCGGTAGCGCACTTCAACGAAGACGAGGGTCTCGCTGTCACGCATGACGAGGTCGATCTCGCCGTGGCGACAAAGAAAGTTGGCGCGCACCAGGCGCAGGCCGCGCGATTGCAGAAACGACAACGCCGCGCCCTCGAAGCGATCTCCGGTGGCGCGGCGTGCGGTGGTCTTTTTCGTTGTGGTGGTCACGCGGCACTCCCTGGCCGCGCCGGCGGGAATCAGCCGCCGCCGCTTTCCACGTTCGGGGCCGCTGCCGGCGCTTCGAGTTCGAGGCTACCCGCGACCGGGTGGGCCACGCCGTCGGTGAAGCGCGCCCAGATCAGTACGCGTCGCACGCGTCCGAACTCGTCCGCCACCAACTGGCCGGTGGCGCCCGGCAGGTAACTGCCAGGATGGCCGCGCATCCAGTCGATGTAAGGCACGAGGCCCCAGGCGTCCATGCCGAAGGCGAACAGCCGTGYGGCGACACCCTTGGTCGACGGCAGTGCGGACGACAGGTCGGCGCGACGGGGCAGGCCGGGTTGTCCATCGAACAGCCAGGGCGCATCGCAGAATTCCACGCCTTCCAGGTCGCGGTCGGCCGTGGCGTCATCGCCGCCGCTGTAAACGTGCGAGGTCGCGAACACCGGCAAGGTGATCTTCGCCAGGCGCAGTTGCGGCAGGAGCAGGCGCGCCTGTTGCGGCTTCATGCTGATGAAGACGCCGCCGGTGGCGGGGTCCTGGTCGGCCGGGGCGGAAAGCTGCGAGGCGAAATCGATGCTCGCCGAGTCCAGCGTCGCCTGGCTCGTCACGGTGCCACCGCGAGCCTGCCACTCGGCCTTGAAGGCGTTGCCGGCACGGCGGGCGAAATCGTCGGTGGAGACGACGACGAGGGCCGTGCGCATGCCGCGGTCGGCCATGTGGTCGGCCACCTGGGCGCCTTCGGTCTCCGGTAGCAACCCGAACTCGTTCGCGCCGGCCGGCGGAAGGTTCTTGTTGTCGTTAGGGTAGTTCAGGGTGAGCATCGGCGCGGGCAGGGCGCCCTTCGCGAAGATGGCGGTCACGCCGTCACGATTGAGCGGGCCCACGACGAAACGGGCGCCCTCGGCGACCGCCTTGTCGTACGCGGCGACGGCGTGCTGCGCGTCGTTGCCGGCGTCATAGACGACGATTTCCGGGCGCGGCGCGTTGGTGTGCGCCGCTTCGATGTAATTGGTGAAGAAGCCGTCACGGATGGCGGCTCCCGCACCTGCCAACGGCCCCGTGAGGGGCAGCAGCAACGCCACCTTTGTCGGTACCTTGTAGCCTTCGCGCACGCCCTTGTCGCCCGTGACCGTGCCGACGGCCTGGTCGAGCACGGCGGGGGAGCGCGTCACGCTGCCGAGCTGACTCTGCGCTTCGATCACCCACGGCCGCATCGGGTCAGTGGCCGATAGCGCATCGCCGCGTTCGGCCAGGGGCTGGGGTCCCATCCCGATGAGCAGGGTGAGGA
>NZ_JBFUJE010000036.1:0-19508 GCF_056401535.1 Luteibacter sp. P4_E6
CCTTCGGTCGCAGGTCGCGCACGTGGCCATACGACGCCAGCACCTGGAAGTCGGGCCCCAGGTACTTGTTGATCGTCTTGGCCTTGGCCGGCGATTCGACGATGAGGAGGTTCTTAGCCATGCGTTAGTCGGTTCCGAAGTCCGTCGGGGCGAGTGAACCCCAGCGTATGTATATATTTAGTTGGAAACATATCGCCGTGACGGCTGTCAAGCGTCGGCGATCAGACCACACGCTGATAGCGGTTCCCGGGCAGGGAGGCAACCTCGCCCTCGAGCTCAAGCATCAGAAGCATCGAAGACAGTGCGCCAGCGGTGAAGCCCGTCGTACCGATCAGGGCGTCCAAAGAGGCGGGATCGTAACCCATGGCGTCGAGAAGGCGGCGATATTCGTCATCCTGGCGCCAGTCGAAGGGGCCAGTCTTGCGCCGTCCGACTGCCGGACCGGCCTCGGAGCCCGCTAGCCGGGCCCGCAGTTCGGCGCCCAGCTCGACCGCTGCAGGGCCCAGCACGCCTAGAATCTCATCGGCGCGCTGGACCAGACGGGCGCCTTCAGCGATCAGAGCGTGACAGCCTTCGGCCAACGCATTGTGAATGGAGCCCGGCAGGGCGAATACCTCGCGGCCCTGCTCCCCCGCAACCCGGGCGGTAATCAACGAGCCCGAGCGCAACCCCGCCTCGATGACCAGGACGCCCAGGCTGAGGCCGGCGATGATCCGGTTGCGCTGTGGAAAGTGCTGCGGCTGTGACGCCACCCCCGGCGGGTATTCGCTCACGATGGCGCCATGAGCGGCGATTCGCTGTGCCAGCGCGTGGTGCTTGGGCGGATAGACCCGATCCGGACCGGTACCGATGACCGCGATGGTGGGCTCGCCGGCGTCCAGTGCCGCCTCGTGGGCAGCTCCGTCGACGCCGTCGGCCATGCCGCTGGTGACCAGAAGGCCACCCACGGCCAGCGCTTCGGCAAAGCGCCTTGCGTTGGCAAGGCCTGGCGCCTGGGCCCGGCGGGCCCCCACGATGGCGACCTGCGGGCGCAGGAGCAGCGACGCGTCGCCTTTGACGAAGAGGGCGGCCGGCGGATCGGGGATAGCCTCCAGTTGCGGCGGGAAATCCTCGTCTGTGCACAGCAACAGACGCTGGTCGTCAGCTGCCAGCCAGGCGAGATCGCGCGCGAGGGTGGCCTCGTCGGGCGCGGCGATCCATCCACGCCCTTCGGCGGTGAGCGAGCCCCCGTGCTGAACCAGCCAGCGCAGCAAAGGGACGGCACCGCCCCGGCTCACCAGGCCCTCGCGCAGGCGACGGGCATTCATGCCCGGGGTACGCAGGAGGATCAGCCACTCACGGAGGTCGTCGGAATCGATCATCCGGCCAGTGTAGAGGCCCGACCCGCTGCCCGCGGAAGTGGAAACGGCCGCCCAGGAGGCGGCCGTTTCATCGTCGTTGCCAGCAAGCCCGCCCCCACTACAGGTAGGCACAGGCCGAGCACGTCACTCGGGAAGGGTGAGCTTGTCGCCCTTCTTGAGCGGACGCAGCGCGTCCATGACCAGGGCGTAGCTGAYGTGGTCGAACGTACGGAAGACCATGACATGACCGCCGTATTCGTCGGGCAGCTGCACCTTGGGCGAGGTATCGCGGCGATTGTAGTTGCCGGACACTTCATCGGGGATCTTGTCGCCCTGGGACATCACGGTGAACGTCGTGCCGTTGTCGATGCCGTCCGCCGTACCTGCGGAAATCGAGACCACCTGACGGCTGCCGACACCATTGAGCGCGTCCGTATAGCCGATCACCCGGGGATCCGCCGGCATGGCCTTGGGCGCATGCGGGTAGAAATACGGGTCGTACGGCTTGTCGTCGACCTGCATCAGGCGATCGCCCTTGCGGACCTCGAGGGTCGAATCGACCAGGATCAGGCTGGCAACCTCGCCGTTGGTGGCGATGACCTCGGCGGTACCGATGACGGAGACCTCGACGCCCTGGTCGGTGCCCCGGCCGTTGTGGGTGTCGTGGGCCGTATCCTCGCGCCACGGACCCGGCGCCATGGAGGCGTCGCTGTCGAGCTCGTCGGCCACGAACGAACCGTGCTCACGATTGCCGACATTGTCGATGTTGCCGGTGTCGCCACCGTGGTCACGGAAGCGGTTGGTCGGCCGTACGATCGCCCAACGCTGACCCGGCGCCGCCGAATCGAGGTTCTTGGCGTAGATCTTGTAGCCGGGCGTGCCGCGGAGATGGTTTTCCTCGAACCCGATCAGGTACGGCGATTGCTCGACCGCGTCGGCGTCCATGACACGCATTTCCTTCAGGAACATACGCAGGTCGGCAAGCGGGATGGCCGTGACGGCGTCGCCCTCGGTACGCACCCGCGGCTGGAGGCCGAGATGCGGGTTGCCGCTACCGTTCATGGAAAGGTTGAGCACGTCACCCGGGTAGATCAGGTGCGGGTTCTGGACCTGCGGGTTGGCCTGCCAGATTTCCGGCCAGAGCCATGGCTTGCTCAGAAAGCGCGCCGAAATGTCCCACAGCGTGTCGCCCTTGCGCACCGTATAGGTGTCCGGGTGATTGGGACGGAGCTGGGCCGCGGCGGCATAAACGGCCACGGTAAAAAACATGCCGCCCAGCAGCATGGCGAACTTCTTGATCATGCGGGATTTCCCCCTTCCCCGGTGCTGTCGCGAGTGTAACTGAATCGTTAACGGGCACAATACGTCCGGATGCTCGCCCGGCCCCTGGTGCGCGCGTAGAATACGGGGCCATCCTACAGGGTCGCGCTGCTTGGATTTCGCCGACTTGCCCGCATTTTTCCAGGCAAGACGCGCCACAGTGGCCCGTAAACGTTCAAGGTGACACCGTGTCCACCCTACCCATCCTGGAATTTCCCGACCCGCGCCTGCGCACCGTCGCCGCCCCGGTCACCGTGTTCGACGACGAACTGAAGCAGTTCGTGGCCGACATGTACGAAACCATGTACGCCGCCAATGGCGTCGGCCTGGCCGCCACCCAGGTGAACGTGCACAAGCGCGTCCTGGTCGCGGACATGAGCGACGACCGCGACCAGCCCATGGTGCTGATCAATCCCGAAATCCTCGAGAAGGACGGCCAGCAGGTCTACCAGGAAGGCTGCCTGTCGTTCCCGGGCATCTACGCCGATGTGACCCGCGCGCTGCACGTCAAGGTCCGTGCGCAGGACGCCTCGGGCGCCGAGATCATGGTGGATGTGGAGGGCCCCCTGGCTGTCTGCATCCAGCACGAGATGGATCACCTCGCCGGCAAGGTCTTCGTCGACTACCTCTCGCCGCTCAAACGCGGCATGCTCCTGAAGCGGATGGACAAGCAGCGCAAGGCAAGCGCCTGAGCGCGCCGGTGCGTCCCCTGCGCGTGGTGTTCGCCGGAACGCCCGACTTCTCCGTCGCCTGCCTTGAAGCCTGCCGCGCCAGCGGCGCCGAGGTCGTGGCCGTCTACACCCAGCCCGATCGCCCGGCCGGACGCGGGCGCAAGCTTGCCGCCAGCCCGGTCAAGGCGGCGGCGCTTGCCGCCGGCATCCCCGTGGAGCAGCCGGCGTCGTTCAAGGCGGAAGCCGATCGCGATCGCCTGGCCGCGTATGCGCCCGACCTGATGGTCGTGGTGGCGTATGGCCTGATCCTGCCGCGCAAGGTGCTCGCCATTCCCCGGCTCGGCTGCTGGAACGTGCACGCCTCCCTGCTGCCGCGCTGGCGCGGGGCCGCTCCGATCCAGCGGGCCATCCTGGCCGGTGACGACGAGTCCGGTGTCGATCTCATGCAGATGGAAGCGGGCCTGGATACGGGCCCCGTCCTCATCGAGCGCCGTACCGCCATTGCCGCTGACGAAACCGGCGGCAGCCTGCACGACCGTCTTTCCTTCCTGGGCGCGGACGCCCTTGCGGAGGGTCTTCGCCGCATCATGGCCGGCGAAACGCTGGCCCCACGCATCCAGGCCGAAGCGGGCGTCGAGTACGCCCACAAACTCGACAAGGCCGAGGCCCGGCTGGATTTCCAGCTTCCGGCCATCGCCCTCGAGCGAAAGGTACGGGCGTTCAACCCGTGGCCGGTTGCCGAGGCCGACGTCGCCGGTGAGCGCCTCCGCGTCTGGTCGGCACGCGCACTCGATCTTGCGTCCGGCGCCGAGCCGGGCCAGGTCGTGGCCGCGACCCGCGACGGCATCGACATCGCCTGCGCCGGTGGCACGCTGCGCCTCACGACCGTGCAGCGCCCCGGCGGACGCCCGATTGGCGCTGCCGACTACCTCAACGCCCGGCCGGAACTGAAGCAGGCTGCCTCGTGAATAAGCCGATTTCGGTTCGCGCCCTGGCCGCCGAAGCACTGGCCGACATCGCCTTGCGGGGCCACTCGCTACGCGAGGTGGCCGATCGCGCCTTTCCCCGCCTCCCCGACTCACGCGATCGCGCACTGCTCACCGCCCTGCTCAATGAGGGTGCGCGCTGGTGGCCACGATTCGACGCAGCGATCGACCAGCTTCTGGACAAGTCGATCCGGCGCAACGATCCGGTGATCCACGCGCTCCTCGTCATCGGACTGATCCAGCTGGAAGTACTCGAGTTGCCGGCCTATGCCGCCGTCGCGGCCACGGTGGAGGCCGTGCGCGAATTGCGCCGCCCGCGGCTTGCAGGGCTGGTCAATGCGGTACTGCGGCGCTGGCAGCGCGAACGCGAGACCCTGAATGTGGCGCTGGATGCCACGCCGGCGACGCGTCATGCGCACCCCGCCTGGCTCGCCGACGCGATTGCCCGCGACTGGCCCGGCCAGGCGGAAGAGATCATGGCGGCGGCGAACCAGGAGCCGCCACTGATGCTTCGCGTCAATCGCAACCGCGCGACCCGCGAGGAAGTCATCGGCCGCCTGACGGGCGCCGGCCTCACGGTCGAACTTCATCCCTGGCTGGCCGATGCCCTGGTATTGCCGCACAGTACCGAAGTCACCCGCCTTCCCGGCTTTACTCAAGGCGACTTCGCGGTTCAGGACGGCGCCGCCCAGGTACCTGCGGATCTTCTCGACCTTGCCGATGGCCAGCGTGTGCTCGATGCCTGCGCCGCGCCTGGCGGCAAGGCCTGCCACGCACTGGAGCGGGCGAATGTCCGCCTGGTCGCCGTCGAATCCGAAGCGAAGCGGGTCCCGCGGATACGCCAGAACCTCGAGCGCCTCGGCCTGCGGGCTGAGGTGATCGTGGGCGACGCGGGAGATGCCTCCGGCTGGTGGGACGGCAAGTCGTTCGACCGGATCATGATCGATGCGCCGTGCTCGGCGACAGGCGTTATCCGCCGCCGGCCGGACGTCCGCCTGCATCGACGCGGCGCGGATATTCCCACGCTGATCGCCCAGCAGGAACGCATCCTGGCCGCCTGCTGGGACCTGCTGGTCCCTGGCGGCCGTCTGCTTTACGTGACCTGTTCCATCCTCCGCGCCGAGAACGAAGGCGTCGTCGGAGCGTTCGTCGCCAGCCGGACTGATGTGGATGTCATGCCGTTAGCACTGCAAGCGGGTCGTGCCGCCGGTATCGGCTGGCAGATTCTCCCGGGCGAAGGCGATCTCGACGGCATGTACTACGCCTTGCTGCGTAAGCGGTGATGTAACATCTCAGGTAATTCGCATGGAAGTTATGCATGACTGCAGCCACTTCGGCCGCTGATCCGACACGTTCCTGGCGAACGCTTCTCCTGAGCGCTCTCGTGGCGATCATTCCGATTGCCGTGTCCGTTCCCTGGAAGGCCAAGGCCTTGCCGATCCTGGCGTTGGTGATCACGGGCGCCTTCCTGCTGGTGTCGCGCGCGGACACCCGTCTGCGCTACCGGGTGGCGTGGACGATCGTCGCCATTTGCCTGCTGCGTTTCGCCTATGCCGTTTTCAATATCGGCTTCCACCACCTGGGCTGGAACGAGCTCGACCTTCCCGCGCAGACCCTGGTGTTCCTCGTCACCGCAGCGGCATTTACCGGGCGCCTGCATTGGCGCGGCATCTGGACGTTCTTCGCGGTGACCACGCTTGTGCTCGGTGGATCGTGCATCGTCCAGCACCACCTCATGGGCGTGGAACGCGCTTACGGAATCAACGGCGGCGAGTGGAGCGCCATCGAGTTCACCATGGTCACGCTGTGCATGACCCTGTTCTCGATTATCCGGTTGATGGAGCCACGGATCGTGGCAGGCGAGCGCTGGTTGCACGCCATCGCCATCGCCGTGGGCGTCTACGGGGCGATCCTGACCCAGAGCCGCGGCCCGATGCTGGCCTTCATACCTTCCCTGCTCATTGTCATCGCGGTGCACGTGCGCCGTACCGGGCAGTGGCGTGGTGCGCTGATCTTCGTAGGCGTGCTGGTCGTCGGGGTCGCGACCACCACGACCGCGCTGGACCACCAGGTGATCCAGCGGTTCAGCCAGGTCAGCAGCGAGATGTCCACCTTCAGCAAGGACAACAACGTCGGCGCGGTTCGCGAGCGCATGGCGATGTGGCAGTCCGCCTGGGACGCGTTCAGCGAGCATCCCATCGCGGGCGTCGGCGTGGATCAGTTCGGCGCGTACACCCGCGCCCGCATCGCCGATGGCGAAGCCAACCAGGCCATCGCCAAATATGACCATCCGCACAACGAATACCTGGAGGCGGCAGCCACCGGTGGCATACCGTCGCTGATCATCGTGCTGCTCCTGTTCGCCCTGCCGGCGGTCCACTTTGTCCGTCGCCTCGGTGACCGGGACGAATGGGTGGCGACCCTGGCCACGGCCGGCCTCGCAGTGGTCACGATGTACGTGCTTTCGGCCATGACCGACAACGTGTTCTACCGGGCCATGCCGCATTCGTTCTTCCTGTTCCTCGTGCTCGGCTTCGTCATGGCCACGGCACTGCCGTCGGCCGGACGACGCGACGCCCTCGCGAGCGCCTGACCGTGCGCATTCACCTGCTCGCCTGGGACAACCAGCGCGGCCTATCCCACGACATCCGCGTCGTCGAAGACGCCCTGCGCGAGCTCGGTCACGAGGTCACCGTTTCCCGCCTGGGCTCGCGCCGGCATGACGGTGCCTGGAAACTTCGCAGCATGCGCTTGCGCATGCTGTTGGGCGCCCCCCGTTTCGACATCAACCTCTCGCTCGAACATGTGCGCCCCGCGAGTTTCGGACTGGCGCGCCGCAACCTGCTGATGCCCAATCCGGAATGGGTATCGGCGCGCGGCCGGCGCTACCTGGAGCGATATGACGCCCTGCTGACCAAGACCCACGAGGCCACACGGATCTTCACCGACCTTGGCCTGCGCGCGCTGGAAGTCGGCTTTCGCAGCCGCGACCGTTACGACGCCACGGTCCCGCGGGATGCCAGCGGGTTTCTCCACGCCGCGGGCTCGAGCCAGCTTAAAGGAACGACACGGCTGATCGAGGTGTGGAAGCGCCACCCGGAGTGGCCCATGCTCACCGTGCTTCGCGGTGGCCCCACGGCCGAAGATGAAGGCGGCGCGACCAACGTGCGCATCGTGCGCGAACACCTGCCGGATGCCGAGGTGCGCCGCCTGCAGAACGCGTGCGCGTTTCACCTGTGCCTGTCGCAAACCGAAGGCTGGGGCCACTACCTGGTCGAGGCGATGAGCTGTGCCGCCGTCGTACTGAGCTGCGATGGCGCGCCGATGAACCAGATGATCGACGCCAGCCGCGGCTTGCCCGTGCGGGCGACCGAAGGCGAGGCCTTCCACCTCGCACGCACGTGGCAGTTCGACGAATCCGCGCTCGAGAAAGCGGTGGAACGTGCGATCGCTATGTCCGCCGCGGAGCGGGAGACGCTCGGCGCCAATGCGCGTCGCTGGTACCTCGACAACGAGGCTAGCTTCACCGCGCGCCTGGGTGCGGCGCTGGACGCTTCACGCTGAATCGGGGCGTGCGTCCGGTGGCGGCGTAGCGAACTCCGCCAGATGCTGGTCCACACCGATCTCACACCGAACCRGGCCGAGCCGTCGCGTTTCGTCGAGGATGCGGTCGTTCGGGTTATCGACGATGTTCTTCCGTGTGCGGTGGTACAGGTGCGTGGCGAGGGCGCTGAAGCGCAGGTCACGACGCTGCAGACCGGCATGGAACGCACGCGTGACCAGCTCGGTATCCTCACGGCCCCAACCGGTCATTCCTTCGTTGAACCCGTTCAGCGCAAGCAGGTCCTCGCGCCAGAAGCCCATGTTGCAGCTCTTGATGCCGCGCGTTTTCTGGCTTGGTTTCGCGTACCAGCGCGCCAGCCACGGCATGCGCAAGGTATGGCGACGACGCTCGATGCCCGGCGTGAAAAACGTGGCGCGGACGGATTCGTCGGCGAGCATGCGGCGGGTCAAGGCTTCGTCGCTGAGGACGCGCGAACCTTGCACGTAGCAGCCCCGTGCCGCGAAGGCTTCGTGGTCGGCGACGAAATGCGGCTCGGCCACCATGTCGCCGTCCAGGATGATGATGTAATCGCCCGAGGCGGCGGCGATGGCGCGATTGCGCGCGCGGCTCATGCGCGCACCGTCGTCGGGTTGCCAGAGGTGCACCAGTCGCACCGGGAACGTCGCGGCCACCCGCTCGATAACGCGACGCGTCTCGTCGGTCGAACCATCATCGGTAACGATGACCTCGTCGGGCAGGCGGGTCTGCCGGGCCAGCGATTCGAGCACGCGCTCGAGAGCGGCGGGCCAGTTGTAGGTGATGATGGCGACGGTCATACGCATGGAGGCAAAGGATAACGGGAACGCCTTAACCCTGCCCGGTCCGGGCCCGCGGGCGATTCGGTTAGACTTTCCCGATGGCGAGCCTCCCCCTGACCCTTGTAGTGATCACCTATAACGAGGCGCATACGATCGCCCGCTGCCTGGACAGCGTGCCGTTTGCGGCCGAAAAGGTGGTTGTCGACAGCGGCAGCACCGACGACACCGTGGCGATCGCACAGGCGCACGGGGCGCGCGTGGTTCACCAGGACTGGCTCGGCTTCGGGCCGCAACGAAACTTCGCCACCACCCAGGCCAGCCACGACTGGCTGCTTGCCCTGGATGCCGACGAATTCCTCTCGCCGGAGCTCGCCGCCGAGCTGGAAGCGGCCTTGCCCGCCCTCCAGGCCAGTGCGGACGCTGCGGCCTTCCTGCGCCGACGCACCATCTACATGGGCGCACCGATGCGCTGGTACCGCCCGGCGATGGGCGAGAAGATGGCTCGCCTGTGGCACCGCGGTCGCGCCCGCTGGACGGATGCGCGCGTGCACGAGTCGCTGCGTTTCGACGGCCCCGCACGTACGCTTCGCGCCCCGTTCGACCACGTGAACAACCCCAGCCTGGTCGAGAAACAGCTGAAGGTGCTGCGTTATTCCGAACTGAAGTGCCGCGRCTGGTCCGACAAAGGCAAGTCGCCGCGCATGTGGCAGACGCCGTTTGTCTTCATGCTCGCCTTCATCAAGGATTATGTCTTCCGCCTCGCGATGTTCGACGGCTGGCGCGGATTCATCATCGCCCAGACCGCCGCCAGCTACGCGGTTTACAAGCGCATGCGTTACTACGAAATGCGGCACAACCCTGCCTCGCGTGAATCCGCCGCCACGGCCCTGCACCGTCACGGCCTGGACCGTGGCTCGGAAACCTCCACATGAAGAAGCACTACCTCCTCTACGGCTCGGAGCGCTACGCGCTGGCTATCCTGCGCCCGCTGCAGGACGCCATCCGTGCACGCGGCGACGAGGCGGCGTGGTTCTTCGACGGCCCCGGCGGCGAAGACCTGGTGGCCGGCGAGACCTGGCTGCGCACGACGGAAGAAGTGCGCCGGTTCAATCCGATCGCGGTGGTCACCTCGAGCAATGCCGTGCCGCATTTCTTTCCGGGCGTGAAGGTGGAGACCTTCCACGGCTTCAATGCCGGCAAGCCCCGGCACATTTATATCCGCGGTTTCTTCGACCTTTACTGCACCACCGGTCCGAAGGACACGAAGGCCTTTGGCGACATCGCCGCGCAGATGGGCCATTTTGCGGTGAAGGAAACCGGCTGGCCCAAGCTCGACCCCTTCATGGGCGAGATGGGCGCGCGACCGGTACCTCCGCTGCGCCAGCCGCCAGTCATCCTCTATCACTCCACGTTCTCGCCTTCGTGGAGCGCCGCGGAGATCCTCTACGACAAGGTCCGTGAGCTCTCGCGCGACGGCCGCTACCGCTTCATCGTCACCTTCCACCCGAAGATGAACCCGGAAACCACGGCCAAGTACCGCGCACTGGCGAACGAGCATCTGCGCTTCGCCGACGACGACAATATCCTCGACCTGTTCGGCCAGGCGGACATGATGTGCTCGGACACCTCGTCGGCGCTGAGTGAGTTCCTGCTCACCGGCAAACCGGTGGTGACCTTCAAGAACCGGGCGCCCGGTCCGCAGCTGATCGACATCGACGCCCCGGAGCAATTCGAACCGGCCATCGAGCGCGCACTGGCCCGTTCGCCTGAGCTGATGAAGGCCATCGACGACTTCGGAGCCAGCATCCACCCCTACCGCGACGGCAAATCCAGCGAGCGGGTGCTCGATGCGATCGACCAGTTCATTGCCGAAGGCGGGCGTAACCGGCGGCGTAAGCCCCTCAATCTGTGGCGCAAACTGAAGATCCGACGACGCATCGGCTATTGGGGCCCGGCCTGACCGGCCGGGGCGTCCACGTTCTGGCGACGACCGGGGCGGTAGGAGTGGAGTCAGCCATTCCCCTGACCGTACGTTTAGAATTCATGATCCTTCAACGGTGACGACGCCCTTGTCCAATAGCGCCTATATCCGCTCGGAACATCTTCGTGCCCTCTGGCCCTGGCTGCCGCTGTGGTCGGTGATGGCCCTGCTCGCCATCTTCTCCCACGGCCCGATGCCGATGTTCTCCACGCGGACCCTCGCCGTGGCATGGGAGATGTGGGCGCACGGCCATTGGCTGGTGCCGCACATCAACGGCGATCCGTATAGCGAGAAAGTCCCCCTGCTGTTCTGGATGATCCATGCGGGCTGGGCCGTCTTCGGCGTCAACGACGTATGGCCGCGAATCCTCGAAGTGATCTTTGGCGGCGCGCAGTTGGTGCTGGCGTCCGTCCTCGCCAGCCGGCTGTTTCCCACCCGCCCCTGGGTCGCCAAAGCCACGCCGTGGCTGTTGATGGCCTTTGCGTATGCCTTCCTGTTCGGCCTGCAGATCATGTACGAGGTGCTCCTCGTGGTCTGGGTGCTGGCGGCCCTGCTCTGCCTCACCCCCACGACCACCCGCGCCGAGCCACGTTGGTGGCTGTTCGGCCTGATGGTCGGCCTCGGCCTGCTGACCAAGGGGCCGGTGATGGTGGTGCACGTTCTGTTCCCGTTCCTGCTCGGACCGCTGTGGAACACCTGGGCACGCGACAACCGCGCGCGCTGGTACGGTTTCGGCGTGCTCGGCCTGTTGCTGGGCTTCGCCATCCTGCTGGCCTGGGCGATTCCCGCCGGCCAAGCCGGCGGCGAAGCGTATCGCCAGCGCCTGTTCTTCACGCAGACCGCCGGACGCGTGGTGTCTGAACGTACCCAAGGCCTGCAGAATCATGCGCGGCCGGCCTGGTACTACCTGATCTACCTGCCGGTCATCGTGTTTCCGCTGAGCGGCTGGCTGCGCGGCATCGTGGCGTTGCCGATGACGCTGTTCCGCCGCCCCTGGCGCGTGGGTGTGGTTGCGGCGCTGGTTGTCGCCGGCGTCGCCTTGCTCCTGTTGCTGGTTTCAGCAGCGGTCCCGCCGGTTGACGCACACGCGGACCAGATCCGCCGGGTGGTGGACCGGATCCTGCTGGTGCTGGTGCTGGTTCCCCTGTTCGTGGCGCTGGTGCGCCAGCCGCTCGAGTCGGGCCTGCAATTCCTCGTCGCCTGGTTGCTGCCTGCCCTGCTGACCTTCTCGCTGATCGGTGGCAAGCAGCTCTACTACCTGCTCCCCGAGCTGGCTGGCGTGACCATGCTGGTGGCGGCCGCCGTGGCCGACCTGCGCGAACGCCACAAGGGACTCGCTTCGAGCTACGCCCTCGGCACGTGGCCGCTATCGCTCGGCGCCTTCCTGCTTGCCATCGTCCTGTTCGTGATGCCGGCGGTGGTGCCGACGCGCTTCCCCGACAACATCTGGCTGATGGGTATGGCGCCCTTCTCGCGCTTCTTCGGGGTGATCTTCGTCGTCCTCGGGGCCTTGCTCCTGCTTCGTGGCCGCGGCGAAATGCGCCGGCTGGCCTTCGCCGGACTGATCGGCACGGTATCGCTCAATGCCTTGTTCACCCTGGGCCTGTGGTATCGCTACGATCTCGCGCCAGCGTCGGCCTTCCTGGCCCAGGCCGACGCGGCCGGCCACCCCATCGGCAATCTGGGTACCGAGTACAACGGCCAATATCACTTTGCCGGCCGCTTGATGCACCCCATCGCGCGCCTCAACGAACTGCCCGGCGCCGCGGCGCAGAACGATGACGACGATGATGACGCCGCCGTCCATGACGGCGACAGCCTCGACGACTTCGCCAGACATCATCCCGACGGCCTCGTGGTGACCTACGCCAAGCATCCGCCGGCCAATGCCTTCCGCTTCGCCCGGCTGATCCAGCCTTCGCGCACTAGCTGGCTGATAATCTGGGACGCCGCCACGCTGAACGCGCTGCACATGGACCGTGTGCCGCCCGAGCCGAAGCAGGCGACGCTGCTTTATCCGCAGGATTACTGGCGCACGCGGACCGCGGCGCGATGACCGACCCCCTCGTTGAACGATTACGCGCCCAGATCGGCGGCGTTCGCGACGGGGCCTTGTTGCGCTTCTCCATCGGCAACGCGCATCTGGGCGATGGCGCCTATGCCGAGGCTGCCACCGCCTTCCGCGAAGCGCTGGGCTTCGATCCCGCCTATTCCGCGGCCTGGAAACTGCTGGGCAAGGCGCTGCTGGCGAAGGACGACGAGGCTGGCGCCGCGGAGGCCTGGCGGCAGGGCATTACCGCGGCGACGGGCCGCGGCGATATGCAGGCGGCCAAGGAGATGACCGTCTTCCTCAAGCGCCTTTCGCGGAACGATTGATCCAGTACGGATTGCGACCGGACGCGTTGAAGCGCTTGTAGTGCCACTGGTACTGCGTGAAGGCGCGTTCAGCACACTGCTGCACACCGCGATTGAGCGCGGCGCAGGCCACGCCGAGGTCGGTACTGTCGATTCCTTCAGGAGCCGGCAGGACGTGGATGCGGAACCCGGCGCCCTCGGGCAAGCGCTCGGCGAAGCTGAATAGCACCGTGGCGCCCGTGCGCGCCGCCAGCCTTGGCAAGAGCACCATGGTTAAGGCTTCCTCGCCGAAGAAAGGCGCGAACACACCCTCGCCTTCGCGCGGCCGCTGGTCCGGCAGGATGCCAACGGTGCCCCCGGCGGCAAGACGCTTGAACAGCGTGCGGACCCCGGCACCTTCGGCCCGCACCTGCTCCGGCGCGAGCTTGCCGCGTACCTTCCTGAGCAGCCCTTCGATCGCCTCGATACGTGGCGGCCGGTAAAGAATAGCCATGGGGGTCTTGCTGCAGAGCCAGTAATTGAGTAACTCCCAGCAGCCGAGATGGGGGGCGGCGATGATCACGCCCTTGCCCGACGCCAGCGCGGCGTCGAACAGTTCCCCCCCCACGACCTCGCGGACCAGACCGAGCGAACGGTCGGCACCGGCGCCCCAGATGGCGGCGACCTCGGTCACCGACTTACCGGCCTCTTCCATCGTCTCTTCCAGGAGCGCGGCCCGTTCAGCGTCAGTCAGTTCGGGACGGGTCAGGCGCAGGTTCACGGCGGTGACATGGGTGCTGTGCGAGTGGGCACGCAACGCACGCCGGCCCATCCAGGCGCCGACCGAGTGCACGGTCCGCAGCGAAAGAAGGCTGACCAGCCGGAGCAGGAGGTAAAGGAGGTAGATATCGGGACGCATCCGGAGAAGTGTACCGCCGCGTGCCAGCCTCCTTTAAGCTTGGCCGCCATCCGCCGTTAGCCTTCCCATGATTGCAGTGATCCAGCGTGTGGAGTCCGCACGTGTCGATGTCGAGGGAGAAACCGTGGGTGCCATCGGCGCCGGCCTGCTCGCGCTGGTCGCGGTCGAGCCGGGCGACGGTGAAGCCCAGTGCGTCCGCATGCTCGAGCGCCTTCGCGGTTACCGTGTGTTCTCCGACAGCGAGGGGAAAATGAACCTCAGCCTTGCCGATACCGAGGGCRGCCTGCTCCTGGTCAGCCAGTTCACCCTCGCCGCGGATACGCGCAAGGGCATGCGCCCCAGCTTCACCACGGCCGCGCCCCCGGCCGAAGCGAGCCGCTGGTACGACCGCCTGGTCGAGCTGGCCCGCGCCGCCCACGGCCCGGGGGTGGAAATCGGACGCTTCGGTGCCCATATGAAGGTACATCTCATCAACGACGGTCCGGTCACCTTCCGCCTGGAGGTGCGCTGAGGCGTCCTTACGAGGGTCCATGGCCCTTTTCCTCCTCATCGCGACGCTGACGCCCGGCCGGAAACGGCCATATGGCGCGATTCTTGCGTCCCCTCGATGAGCCCGATCCACTTGAAAACTGGTCAAAAAATCATCAAATGACTATACTGATCGGTTCCTGTAACCCGCGGCGGTCGGCATGACTAATAAAGCTCACGAGCAGCAGTCTGAAATCAAACAGCTCATCTCCAAGGGTTTGGAGCAGGGCTACCTGACCTACGCGGAAATCAACGATCACCTGCCCGACGACATCGTCGATCCGGAGCAGATCGAAGACATCATGGCGGTGCTCAAGGGCGTCGGCATCGAGGTGCATGATTCCGCGCCCGACACCGACACCATTTCCGACGGCGCTGCGCCGGGTTCCAGCACGGATGACGAATCCGCCGCTGAAGAAGCCGTGGCCCTGCTGTCGGCCGTCGACGCCGAAGTCGGCCGCACGACGGATCCCGTGCGCATGTAYMTGCGCGARATGGGTWCCGTCGAGCTKCTGWCSCGCGAAGGCGAAATYGCSATCGCCAAGCGCATCGAGGAAGGCCTCAACCAGGTCCAGACCGCGCTGGCCRGCTTCCCCCTCACCATCCAGCTGCTGCTCGAGGAATACGACCAGCACGTGGAAGGCAAGCGCCGCCTGAGCGAAATCCTGGCTGGCTTCACCGACCTCGAGGAAGCCGCGGACGCCGCCAAGGCTGAAGCCGCCGAGGCCGCCGAAGCTGCCGCCGCCGAAGCCGATGGCGAGGAAGAGGAAGAAGTCGAGGGCGCGCCGGTCGCCGAGGAAGAGGAAGCCGGTCCGACCGGCCCCGATCCGGAAGAAGTGAAGCGCCGCATGGAAGAGCTGCGCTCGCTCCATGGCAAGTTCCAGAAGACTGCGCCCAAGGCCGAGATCAACGACAAGAAGCTCGCCAAGATCCGCGAGCAGATGTCGGAAGCCTTCCTCAACCTGAAGCTCCCGTCGGCGCTGATCGACAGCTTCGTGCGCAAGCTGCGCGAAGTGGTGAACGACATCCGTCACCACGAGCGCGTGCTCATGGACATCTTCGTCAAGCAGGTGAAGATGCCGCGTGCGGAGTTCCTCAAGAGCTTCCCGTCGAACGAAGGCAACCTCGAGTGGGCCGCCGAACTGGGCCGCAAGCGCCAGAAGTGGTCGCCGAACATCAAGAACTACCGTGAAGTGATCGACGGTGAACAGGAGAAGCTCGCCGCTATCGAGCGCACCCTGTACCTGCCGCTGACCGACATCAAGGAAATCAATCGCGCCATGTCCGTCGGCGAGGCGAAAGCCCGTCGCGCCAAGAAGGAAATGGTCGAGGCCAACCTGCGCCTGGTCATCTCCATCGCGAAGAAGTACACCAACCGCGGCCTGCAGTTTCTCGACCTCATCCAGGAAGGCAACATCGGCCTGATGAAGGCCGTGGACAAGTTCGAATATCGCCGCGGCTACAAGTTCTCGACGTACGCGACGTGGTGGATCCGTCAGGCCATCACCCGCTCGATCGCCGATCAGGCTCGCACCATCCGTATTCCGGTGCACATGATCGAAACGATCAACAAGCTCAACCGCATCTCCCGCCAGATGCTCCAGCAGTTCGGCCGCGAGCCGACGCCGGAAGAACTGGCCAAGGAAATGGAGATGCCGGAAGACAAGATCCGCAAGGTCCTGAAGATCGCGAAGGAACCGATCTCCATGGAAACCCCGATCGGCGACGACGAAGATTCGCATCTTGGCGACTTCATCGAAGACACCAACGCCAGCTCGCCTGTCGAGTCGGCGACCGAAACGGGTCTCATGGAAACCGTGCGCGACGTGCTCGCTGGTCTCACCCCGCGTGAAGCCAAGGTACTGCGCATGCGCTTCGGCATCGRCATGAACACSGAYCACACGCTSGAAGAAGTCGGCMAGCAGTTCGACGTCACCCGCGAGCGCATCCGTCAGATCGAAGCCAAGGCCCTGCGCAAGCTGCGTCACCCGAGCCGCTCGGAGACCCTGCGGTCGTTCCTCGATATCGATTGATTGGTTTTGACATCTGGTTAGACGAAAACGCCCGCGCAAGCGGGCGTTTTCTTTTGGCCCCATGAAATTTATCGAACTATCAATAACTTATTTTTTTCAGGCATCTTTCAGACGTCAACCCCGTCTGTTCAGTTCTTTACTCTGTTCGCGTTACGTGAACATAATTAATTATTGAACACGGAGCCGCCCCATGAATGAAGATGAGCTCATCCATTGTGCCGTTGCCGCAGTCCGGGTGACGACCGGCCTCGACTTCTCGGTAGTCGCTGCCGAGGCGACGAGTGTTGCCCAGAAGGGCTACAGAACCGACGCATTCCTGGATCTGGATCTTCCGGACGGGCACAGGCGTTTCATTGCCGAATGCAAGTCGCGGGTCGACAGGACATCCATGCTCTTGCAGGTGAAGTCCCAACTGGACGCCGTTCGGTCAACCGCTTTGCCCCTCTTGGTCACGCATCGCATGTCCGCCAACATGCTGGACCAGTGCCGACAGATCGGACTGAATGTCATCGATGCGACGGGAAACTGCTACCTCGAGGACAAGGGTCTCTTCGTGTTCGTCAAAGGCAACAAGCTACCTGATGACGCGCCAGGCGTACCGACCGATTACCGCGGTGGCACCAGCTATGGATCGCTCCGCCTCATCTTTGCCCTGATCTGCAAGCCCGAACTGCTGGGGGCGTCGTACAGGGAACTGGTCAGCGTCTCAGGAATTTCCCTCGGCTCAGTCGGCTGGATCTTCAACGATCTCGAATTACGAGGGCTCGTTTCGCAACGCGACGGCAACAAGCGACGCCACTTTCTGGACCTGCCTCGTCTTCAGGAAGAATGGGCAGCCAATTACACCCACAAACTGAAGCCTCGACTCAAAACACAGCGGTTCAGCGCCCCAGAAACCGTAGCGAACTGGTGGCAGCGAGCGACAAGCTTTCGGGGTGATTTCTTGTGGGGCGGCGAAGTAGCAGCCGCTATTCTAGACGGACACTTGAAGCCGATTACAGCGACGCTCTACACGAAGCGACACTGGGACAAGACGGCCATCGCAGGGCTTGTCCAGCAACACAAACTCCGCGCCGACCACGAGGGCACAATCGAGATTGTCGAATCGTTCTGGAGCTTCGACAACGAGCAGACGGCACGCGGACTCGTACCATCGTTATTGATTTATGCAGATCTGCTCGCGCTTCTGGATCCGCGAGCCGCCGAAGCAGCCGACGAACTCAGGGAACGTCATCTTCATCATGCGTAAGTTGCCGAAAGATCGCCCCCTCGACCCGCTAAGTCTCGATATTCTCAGAGCCGTAAACTCAAGTGCACACGCGTTGAATGTACCCGTCATGCTCGTGGGGGCAACGGCGCGGGACATCATGCTTACGTTCCTGCACGACATTCCTGCTCGCAGGGCCACTGAGGACATGGACTTCGCTTTGGCCGTACCCAATTGGGAAGCATTCGAAAACGTGGCGCGGGCGTTGACTGACGACCCCAGGTTCACCATGGACAAATCTATGGCCCACCGCATCTTATTCCGCTACTCGGACACACTGCCTTCTCGGAGTGTCGATGTCGTCCCCTACGGAGCGGGGGTCGGCGGCGAGGTTTTTCGCTGGCCAAAGAACGACGACATCGAAATGAACGTGGCTGGTTACGAAGATGCGGCGAGAGCTGCTGAGTTAGTTGGGCTTGCGTCGGACTTAAATTTTCACGTGGTGACCTTGCCCGGCCTCACCTTGCTCAAGTACTTCGCATGGGTTGATCGCCGAACCACAACGAACAAAGACGCCTTCGATTTAGCCCTCATACTTCGTCAATATGGAGACGCAGGCAACCACGAGAGACTGTTTGGCGAAGCCATTGAACTCCTGGGTGCGGTCGAATTCGATCTGGACCGGGCATCACCCAGACTGCTTGGGCGGGATGTTGCAGGGCTCTGTTCCGGCGCGTCCCATGAGCGCCTGGCATCGCTACTTGCGGACTCTCGACTCATGGACGCGCTAGCGCTAGACATGGTTCGGGCCAGGGGCACCGATTCGACCGATGTCGGGCAGGCGCTTATCGGCGAGTTTCGAGCGGGCTTTCATTAGCGTTTGACTGGATCGGTAACGACACCTGGTTAGCTGAGAACGCCCGCGTAAGCGGTCGTTTTCTTTCGGTGGGGCTGTCGCCTGGCCGGGCCTTGGCAAGCCTTGCAGCCATGCGGTGTAATGCTGGCCAGGGATCAGGGGGTACATCGTTATGGATATGTCACGCAGGCACGCCGATGGCCTCGCTCAGGCGCGCCGCGCACTCCTGTCCAGGGGTCTCGACGACGAGAAGCTGTCGAGATGCATCTGTAAAGAACCAGCGGATCGTCCGTCCTCGACTCGGTGACGCTCGCCCGGTCCAAGGGCTGTCGCTTCGACACGTCCGCTTGCCCGCGGGGAAAAGACGAGACGACCTACAGGATCGTCGTGCCGATTATCTTTTCGCTCGGACTTGGCAAGACTTTCTAGGGTGCTCGAACGGACGGGAGAAGGCTCAATGGATGGTTTGTCGGCTAAAGACATCGTTGGCGTGATCCTGGGGATCGTCTTCCTCGTGGTGATTGTGTATGCGCGTGGAACTTCGTCTCGAAGGCAACCCAAGGACACGTTTTTCAACTGCTGGCGCTGTAAGGCACTCACGCCGCACAACCAGCGCACGATTGAAGCGTGGCGTAACGAGAAGACTCACTTCTTCTGTGGGGCCTGCCATACGAAGTGGCTGCAATCGCATCCCGTGCCGCCTGCACAGGCACGGCCGGCCAARGAGTACAGACCACGAAGGAGGTCGAGTCCCGTGGCAACTCTCGTGGTGCTCGGGGCCCTCATCGTGATCAGCGTTCTCGCTCGTTCGTGCTCATAAGGATTCAGACACCATGCGCATCGCACAACTCCTCTTTGGCGACTCTCCGGCCGCCTTTCCGACCGACCTCTCGCTGGACGAGTCGATCCGTCGCTTGTCTTCCGTCGTGGAGAAAGATGGCTTCCTCTCGGGCCTCCGCACGCACGAGGGG
>NZ_JBFUJE010000037.1:0-19275 GCF_056401535.1 Luteibacter sp. P4_E6
ATCCAGACGATCGCGACACCCAAGGCGGATTACCTGGCCTTGCTGGAGCTCACGCCCTCGGCAGTGAATGCGTCGCCTAACGGCGCGGGCTTTTCCAGTAAGAGCGGCACCATCCGTGGCTTCCAGGATGGCGAATACGACGTGACGTTCGACGGTATTCCGTTTGGTGATCCGGGCGCTTTCGGTCACGCCACCACCGCGTTCTTTCCCGGACCCTCCCTGGACAAGGTCGTGGTCGATCGCGGTCCCGGTACGGCAAGCAACCTCGGAAACGCGACGTTTGGCGGCACCGTGGCGCTGTATTCGGCGCCGACCACCGACAAGCCCTCAGGTGAGGTGTCCGCGATGTACGGCAGCGGCGCTACCTGGCAGGTCGCCGGCGACGGCAATACGGGCGTGCTCAACAAGATCGGCACCGAGGCGTCGGTGAATTACAGCCACGTCGAATCCAATGGCCTGATCAATGACGCGGGCTTCAAGCAGGACAATATCCTGTTCAAGGTGAAGCAGCCGCTGGGCGACAACACGACCCTGACCCTGGTGGCCGACTACAACAAGGTGAAGTGGAACACCTTTACCGCGCAGCCGAAGAAGCGGACCGACATCCTCGGTCTGGACTTCGGCGGCCTCAATCAGGATCCGACCTCGCAGGGCTTCGCCGATTACAACGTCGACGACCGCCATGCGGACTTCGAATACCTCCAGCTGCATGGCGACTACGGTAGCTGGCGTATCGACAACAAGTTCTACACGTACGGCCTGCGTGACAGCGGTCCGGGCGGTGTGGACCTGCTCGGCAACACGCCGAATATCGCCTTGCTGCCCAATGGCGGCGTCCCCGGTGCGATCAACCACAGCCGTTACCGCGCCGCCGGCGATTTCCTCACGGCCGAGAAGGATGTCGGCAGCGACTGGCTCGAGAGCACCCTGAAAGCGGGTATCTGGGCCGAGCGCACCTATCAGGTGCAGGACCAGGTCACTGTCGACCTCTCGACGATGACGCCGCGTGTTCTCAAGGGCGAACCGAACGCCAACATCATCGATACCAGCCAGCACACGAATACGACGCAGAGCTACTTCGAGATCGAGTGGCGGCCATTGGAAAACCTGAGCATCGTGCCCGGGGTGAAGCAGATCGTGTTCGATCGTACGATCGACGGCGTGTCCAACTTCCTGCCGGTCGGCGGTGACGGGCACTTTGCCACCACGCTCGGGTCCGTGGCAGCCAACTACCGGTTCTCACCGAACCTCGCGGCGTACGTGCAGGTGGCCAAGGGCTTCCAGGCGCCGAAGGTCAACCTTATCCAGGGTCCGGCCGGCCATATCGATCCGCAGACAACCACGAACTACCAGGCCGGTGTGGTCTGGAAGACACCGACCACCGTGGCCGACATCGACGTCTATTACATCGACTTCGGCAACCTGGTGAGCAGCATCGAGGAACCGATTGGTCCGGGCGGCTCGTTGATCAGCGTGTTCGCCAACCAAGGTGGCGTGATCTACAAAGGCGTGGAGGGTGAGCTGACGCACATCCTGGGCGATTCGGGATTCAGCTTCACCGCGAACGGCAGTATCAACAGCGCGTATTCGAAGACGACGCACTTGCAGATCTCCAATTCGCCCATGTCCACGGCCGATGTCGGTTTCATCTACGACCAGGGCCCGCTGTACGGCTCGTTCCTCGTCAAATACGTGGGCACCCGTTTCACCGGCACAGGCGAGACCAGTGGGGCGACGTACAACCCGAACACCAAGCTGCCGACGTACAACTACACCAACTTCAACATCGGCTACCGCTTCACGCCTGACCTGAGACTGCAATTGTCGACCAATAACCTGTTCGACCACCGCACGGCCATTCAGGGTAACGGCCTGGCCAAGGATCCGACCTTCTACTACCTGGCAGGTCGCAACTACACCGTGCAGGCCACCTACACGTTCTGATCGGCAGGCCGAAAAAGGAAAGTCCATCGATGTACACCTTTAGCTCCATCGCACGGCGCACCCTCGCGGGCGCAATTGCCTCCCTGGTCCTGGCGGCGCCTGCCGCCATGGCTACCGACCATGCCACCGACGTCGACCCGTTCATCGGGTCGGACTGGTTCGGTGAGGTCTTCGTCGGCGCCACCATGCCCTTCGGCATGGTGAAGGTTGGTCCCGACGTACGTGATTACGGTTATCGCAAGGGCTTCCAGAGCACCGGTGACATCCGCGGCTTCTCCCACCTGCACCTGAGCGGTGGCTCGGGTAAATATGAAAACGCCCGCGTCATTGCCACCACGGGCGATCTCGAGCCGGGCGCCTTCCATTCGCCGCGCGCGAATGAAATGGCCAGCCCGGGTTACTACGCTGTAGAGCTGACACGCTACCAGGTGAAGGCAGAGCTGACCGCCACGCGGCGCATGGGCATGCATCGTTATACGTTCGCCAAGGACGGCGATGGGCATGTGACGCTCGACCTCGACCTGCTCTACAAAGGAACGGGAGAAGAGACCCAGCAGTTTCTCGGTGGCGACCTGCGCGTGGTCTCGCCCACCGAGATCGCCGGCGTGGGGCACTATACCGGCGGCTGGAACGAAGGCGGCCCGTACGACGTGTACGTGGACATGATCGTCGATACGCCTGCGGTAGCGACGCGGACATGGCTCGACAAGAACATCAGCACGGCATCGTCGGTCCACGCCACCAGCGCCATGCCGCTTGGTGCCTCGTTCGATTACCAGGTGAAGGCGGGGCAGGCGATCCAGGCCAAGGTCGGCATTTCGTTCGTGAGCGAGGCACAGGCCCATCGCAATGCCACGGAAGAGGCGCGCGGCTTCCGTTTCGACGACGTGCACCAGGCTGCCGTTGCCGCGTGGAACAAGGCGCTCGGCCGCATTGAGATCACCGGTGCGGACGACACGCAGCGGCGGACGTTCTATACGGCGCTTTATCACACCATGATGATGCCCTCCGACCACACGGGTGAGAACCCGAAGTGGACCTCCGCCGAGCCGTACTACGACGACTTCCAGGCGATCTGGGATACGTTCCGCAGCCAGGGCCCGCTCCTGACCCTGATCGCGCCGGACGTGCAGCGTGACATCGTGCGCTCGCTGGTGGATACCTACCGCCATGCCGGTTACATGCCCGACGCACGTGTCGGCAATGACAACGGCCGYACCCAGGGCGGCAGCAATGCCAACGTTCTGGTCGCGGATGCGTACGTCAAGGGTCTCACCGGTATCGACTACGCGACGGCATTCAAGGCCATGGTGAAGGACGCCACGGTGGCGCCCACCGATGCGCGCAAGGAAGGACGTGGGGGTCTGGAGACATACAACCGACTTGGCTATGTAGCGCAGCCGACGGAACGCGCCGGTTCGCGCACCGTGGAATATGCCTATGACGACTTCAGCATTGCCGAAGTCGCTTGCGGCCTGGGTCATGACGACGAAGCGAAGCTATACCGCGCCCATGCCGGCAACTGGGTGAACCTGTGGGATGCGACGAGCGAGCAGGAAGGCGTCAAGGGCTTCCTTCGTCCGCGCAACGAAGACGGTAGCTGGGCACCGCAGTACCTTGTCCGTCGGGGTACGTGGCCGGACTTCTACTACGAAGCCGACCTGTGGACGTATTCGATCTATGCCCCGCAGGACGTGCGCAAGCTGATCGCGATGTCCGGGGGAAACGAAGCCTTCGTGAAGCGCCTGGATACGGTCTTCGACAACCTGCATTTCGATATCACCAACGAGCCGGGCTTCCTGATTCCGGACCTCTACCTCTGGGCCGGACGTCCGGACCTCACGGCCGATCGTGTCACGACGTTCCTGCATCGTGCCTTCGGCGCGGATCGTGGTGGCATCCCGGGTAACGACGACTCCGGCGCGATGTCCAGCTGGTACGCGTTCCAGTCGATGGGCTTCTATCCGAACCCGGGCCAGGACGTGTACCTGATCGGCACGCCATCGTTCCGAGAGTCGACGATCGACCTGGGTGGTGGCAACACCTTCAGCGTACACGCCGAGCACTTCACGCCCGATGGCACGAACCGCTATGTGCAATCGGCTACGCTCAATGGTCACCCGCTGAACGCGGCGTGGTTCCGCCACGGCCAGATCGCCAAGGGTGGCACGCTGGATCTCGTGATGGGTCCGACACCGTCGCGCTGGGGTACGACCTCACCACCGCCTTCCATGTCCGACTCCGACTTTGCTCTCTGCAAACGCCATAGCCGCTGATCTACCCGAAGGATATTCATGGCTTCCCTACGTTCCTACCTGCTGCCGTTTGCCGCAGCCTCGTCTCTCGTCGCGTCGGCCTCGTTGCTCGCTGCCGCTACAAGCGACATCCACATCAACCAGATCCAGGTCATTGGTACGCATAACAGCTATCACGCCGGTTTCGCGCCCAGCGCCAGGCGCGTGATGCTGAAAGAAGCGCCGAAGGAATTCGCTGCGATCGACTATAGCCATCCGTCCTTGACCCGCCAGCTTGACGACGGTGTCCGCCAGGTGGAGCTGGATGTGTTCTCGGACGCCAAGGGTGGCCTGTATCTGGATCCGGCGATGGATCACATGATCGCGCTCAATGGCCTGCCGGCCGATCCGCCGACGGCAGCGCCGGGGACCTGGGAGAAGCCGGGTTTCAAGGTGATGCACATCCAGGGCGTGGACCAGCGCAGCACCTGCCAGCCGTTCACGGCATGCCTGGCCGAACTGCGCGCCTGGTCGAAGGCTCACCCGAGACACACGCCGCTGTTCGTCCTGGTCGAGACCAAGCAGGACCCGCTGAAGGTGAAAATCCCGACGGTGATCCCCGAGCCGTTTACCCCGGCCGTGTTCGATGCGCTGGACGCGGAAATCGCTTCGGTCTTCCCGCGCAACGAGATGGTCGTTCCCGACGATGTGCGCGGCGGGCACGCGAGTCTGGACGAAGCCGTGCGCCAGGGTGGCTGGCCCACCGTGGACAAGGCGCGTGGCAAGGTGGTGTTCCTGCTCGACCAGCGCAAGATGGAAGGTGTCTATAGTGAGGGCCATCCGTCGCTGCGAGGCCGCCTGATCTTCACCAACGCCACGCCGGGCGCCGAGGATGCCGCGTTCACCGAATGCAACGAGTGCTCGGCGGATGAGATCGATGCGCTGGTGCGTCGGGGCTATATCGTGCGTGCGCGTACCGACGATCCTGCACAAGGGCAGGGCCTTAAGAACGACGGCTCACGTCGTGATGTTGTTCTGGGCAGTGGCGCGCAGTTGATCAGCACGGACTACCCGGCGGGCGAGCCGTCGGAACACGGCTATGCTGTCGGTTTCCCCGGTGGCGCGAGGGTCCGTTGCAACCCGATTCTCACGAAGAAGGGCCAGTGCAAGGACGCCGCGCTGGACGTTGCTGTGAAGTGATGTCGCTGCCCTGGGCCTCTACGCTTGGTTGTGGCGAGAGGCTCATGGTCTATGCTTTCGCCGCTGTTCAACCGCGTTTCGGATGAAGCCAAGCTCGCCGCTGCAGAAATATCAGAGCGCGATGCGCGTAATTACCAATTCTTATCTTCGCCAACGGGTTTTTCCGCTGCGATCTTCGCGTTCTTTGGCTTGCCGCTAGTATCGCCTCTGGCCGGCACCACGCCCCCAACGGACTTGGCCTTAGGTGCAGCGGCTGTCATTACCGCGTCTCGCAACTCCATCGCTCCCGGCTTGAATCCCGAAGTATCGATCCCTTCCTCTGCAATATGCCCGTACGACATATTCGGCGTGACGCGATCGATCATGACGGTGCAGCAGGGCGTTTCTGCGCGGCCCAGCGATAGACCCGACTGCGGATCGGTCACTTCGTCACCCATGGTCACGGCCTCATAGGTCGTGCCGGCGATGACGTTGTCGCCACCCTGATTGATCACGACCTTGTTCCCGTTGGCCTGAAGCACCGTCAGCGGATAGGTATTCTGCATGATGGCGTGCACGATCTGACCATCCAGGGTGTCCATCATCAGGGCGGCGAGTCTGGGACCATCTGCCGAGGCGCCAAGCGTTGTCGGTGCTGTGTCAGGCAACGTGTACTTGAAACTCTGCGCAAGCACCAGCTGACCCGTGGCGGCATTGACGACACGGAAGGAAAGGGCGCCACCGCCGGTGTAGCTGGCGAGGGTGCGATCACTCAGGCGCAGCTGACGCTCGTGGCGCAAGTACTCGAAGCGGTCGATCGAAGGGATGACGATCAAGTCCGTTGCTAGCTGTTGACCCAGGCGAGCGGTGTCTTCTCGCTTCGCGTTACCGGAATTGATCAGCTCGATTTCCTGTGAGATCTCGGCGGTGGCATCGCGATCGAGAACGGTAAAACGGTGGGTCTGCACAAGTGCGTTGCTAATCGATGTGCGGATCTGCCCGCCGACCGCGTCGGCCGGGATGTTGCCGTCACCTACTCGGTAGGTCGTCTGGTCCGACCGGGGCAGGGCAACCACGACACGGGTGAGCTTCGCACCGGCTGCTTCGTGGTACGTCGCGACATCCGCAGCGATCTTTACTTCCCAGTGCGTACCGAATTCTGTGTGCTTCTTGTTGTAGTCGACCTTGCTCGCGCCTTCCTGATTGTCCCAGTCGCCGGACACGCGCGCCTTCTCGCTGCCGGCGGCACTGACCTCCGCATCGCCTGTAGCGGCATGTGCTTCCGCGTTCCGTTCTGCTGACGCATCAACGCTGCCCTTGCTCCAGCTTGCGTCCTTGCTGGCGGCCAGATGCTCCTCGTCCGAAGAAGTCGGCTGGTTGACCTCTTGTTGGGAAAGAATGCGGAAGTGGGTCACTGCGCCCTGGGTGTGACTGGCCAGCCAATCGGCGTACTGACTCGACGTGACGTCGAGCCGGGCGCCGTTGGCCTCGACCTGTGCGGTGTAGTTCACGGCGGTCGAGCCGGCTGCCACGCTCTTGCCGTTGACCTGTTCGATAGCGATGCGAATCGCGTGATCGACAGCTGCGTCGAGCGTAGGGCCGGCGCCTGTCGCCTCGACGTGCTCGCTCGACACTCCCCCGAAGTCTGGCTTGGGACGGGCCACGGACGGCGCAGCAGCCACGGTAGCCGTTGCTGCCGGCGCTGACGCTCCAGCGGCGGGCGCGGGCGGCTCTTCCTTGTGACAGGCGACAGCCAGGGCAACAGCGGTCGCGAGGACGCTGAGGCGAATGACGTTACGCGTGGGAGTGTCGAGACGATTCATTACGGGGCGAGTCCGCCCAGGGCGGCCGTTGCGTCGGCTGGGGCCTTCACGCCGTTGCTTTGGCCGATGGACATGGTCTTACGGAACATGTCGAAGACGCTCTTGGAGTAAGCCGGCGTGCCCTTCGCGACGACGTATCCCGCTTTCAACTTGGTGGTGCCAGCGCCCAAGCCCGCGAGACCGCCGCCGGTTACGGAGGACTTCATGGACGAGGTGAAGTGCGTCACCTGCGTGATCACGTTACGCGTACCCACGACGCCGCGGGCAAAGTGCGGAAGGCTGTTCGCGTAGTGCTCCTTGCCCTCAGCCGACAGAGTGCCCTGTTCGGCCTGCTTCGCAGCGATAGCCTGGTTGGCGGCTTCGGACCGCTCCATGCTCGTCTGAAGCGCACTGGCTTCGAGCGTGCCGCCGGAGGAGAGCGTTTTCTGCTCGGATTCGAGGATCGCCGCCTGGTCTTTCAGGTCATAGGCCAGGGCGAGCTCGCGCTGCGCCGCAACGACTTCCAGCTGCGACGAAACGAAGGCCTTCACTAGCGAGTCCTGCGCAACGGCCGGGTCGCCGCCCGCCTGATCAGTGGCCGCAGCGTTGGTATCTGCGCTGCTCTTGCCGCCGAGCGACGGCATCTTAAACTGTAGCGCGCTAGCCGACGACGCAGCGAGCATCGTCATGGTGGTGGCGAGCAGGGTTTTCTTGGCGAAGTTCATACGGATTCCTTTTGTATTTGCTGTGTTGCCGGAAAGAATTAGTGGATGCCCTTGTTATTGAGCTCGTCCACCATTTGCTGGGCCGCTTTCTGCGACGCGATTTTGAGTGCGTTGGTGCGCGCGACCGACGCGTCGGGCCCGAGGCCCGCGTATTGCACCGGGCCGACCGACGTCAGCGTCCGCGCAAAGCGCCCGCTGACGTTGTAGATTTTCCCGGTCACCGTGACGTAAACGCGGGTGTTGCCACTGACTGGGTCGGTGTCCTGCATGCCGACATCCAGAGTGCCGAGGGCGAGGAGGCCGATACCGGCTTGCTGCACACCCTGCGTCGCGTCGCGCGACATCTGAGAGGGAAGATCGTCGCCATGGCTGTACGCATCACGGATCTTCGCGATGCTGAGAAGTCCATTGCTGGCACCTTCGACCTGTTCCGCCTCGACGACGTCATAGCCCGCATCGGCAAAAATACCGGTCATGGCAGTGTTGATCTCACTGCTCTGGCTGACGGTCCAGTCGACCTTGTCAGCCTTGCGGGTGGTGCTTCCGCCCGAGGTTGTCGCCAGGCTCGCATGTTCGTCGATGCGATCCGATGTTCCTACCCCCTTGCCGCTGACCGATTCACCTTCGTGCGTGTTCCGTGCTGACGAGCCGTCCACGTCGACGCGCTTGTATACCTTCGCGTCGAAAGACTGAACGCTAGATTGTGCACGGGAGAGGAACAGGAAGGTCAGTGTCTGGTGGCCGGTCGCCGCGACCGCCGCAGCAGGGGCCGAGCCGCTGCCCAGATCGTTCAGGAGACGGGTTCCGTTGATATCGGCTCGAATGACGACGTTATACGTCTTGGCTGCTTTGTTCTCGTCTTCGGAGAGGACGGTCGCACCGAGCACATAGTCGTCGATGTGCGCTGCAATCCGATCGCGTTGTTGGTCGAACACTCGCGATCGGGCCGCGTTTGTGTCGGCGATATAACGCTCAACGGCGTTGACCTTTGCCTTCTGGACAGCCTCCTGGCGTGATTCGGGGGACAGATGCCACCCGTACGTCACGGAAGCCTGGCCCTTCTCGGAGACGGATTGCGCATGCACGACGCCCGCAGCAGCGAAGGCGATGAAAAGGGCGAAGGCGAGCTTCCGAATGTTCAACGACATGATTTGATGAGCTCCGCGAGCGAAGAGAGTTGGGTCTTGGCCTCGGCGCCCTCGGGGAGAGCCGATTTCGTCCAGGTGCTTCCTGGATTGGAGATTGCCTGGGTCAGGTTGTTGAACAGCAGGAGCAGGGATTCGTAGGAAGCGGCCCAGTCGTCGACGGATGTCTGCGTAACTGGCACTTCCTTGGTTGCGCCTTGTTTGATGCGCTGCTGGAAGTAGACCTTGCCTGAAAGAGGTTCGCGTACGGTGACATCTACGAATGCACCGTAGATGTAGACGGTGTTGACGTTGTTGCTGCCCTGCTCAACCTTCTTGAAACCGGCGATGTCGAGGGAGACTTCGTAGTCAGCCTCGGAGATCTTCAAGTCGTACGCGTCACCTTCCACGAATCGTGCCGCCATGTTCGAGCCGATGGCGCGGTTCGATCGATACGGGAGGATTGCCAGCTTCTGATTGGATGAGAGGTACTTACCGAACTCTTGCGCCACCTGCGTGCGGAACGCGGTTTCGTTAACCGTCGGCGCGTACTGGCGCAGGTATTCCTTGCTTTTGTCGGCCAGTGTCACGTTGGTAACGCGTAGATGGCGTGTGGCGGCGTTGGGCACTTGTGCGCGAGCCAGAGCGGCGGCGAATTGCGCCGATAGCCCGCTCGGCGATGTCGTATCCAGCATCATGCCGCTGAAGCCGGCATCGATATCGGCATCCGAGGGTGCGGAGGCCTTGACGTCCACATAGTCCAGAACGAGCGGCAGACCGCCGAGAACCTGCCGTTCCTTGAAGTCGAAGAACAGGACCTGCGCTGAAATCTCCAGTCGGATCTTGTAGAGGCCGCCCACGTGTTCGACCGACGTGGTTTCGCGATCGACTGCGAGGGCGAGGGCGGTTGCGTTGCTCGCATCTTTAATGGAGCCAAGCTGGTCGAAGCTGACGTGGGTCGGGCCGGGGTGGCTGTCGATCTGGTGACGAATTCCCGCGTTCACCTGTTTGGCAGTCGCGCTATCGAGGAGGCGGCTCAGGTGAGGAAATTCGTGCGTCGTGTCCGATGCGTCACCGGTAAAGGCGATGCCTGCAAAGTAGACGGTGTCCTGTGCAGCGTGCACCGCAGGCACGAAAGCGAGCGCGGCAATGACCAGGCATAGCTGCCATAGCCCTAAAGGCTTCGTCACAATGGGTCTCCGTGAACCGTCCATGCACTTGCTCGACATTCGAGCAAGTCGCGTTCTTCAATGTGGCGATGCGTCTACCACGTGCCCAAGTTGCCCCTGTCTGGACGCGGCGAATCTCGCACTTTCATCTTGGCAATGCAAGAGGGAAAAGCGCGACCTTGGTCTGAAGAAAATCGCTAAAGTTTTTGAGCTGTTGGTCGAGTGAGCAACGCATTCGTGCAATTTGACGATATCGTTATAACCACCGCAATGAGCGATTGGACGTCGCTGATGGCTACACGAGTGCGCTCGCCGTTAGACCACGCTGGGTCGTCTCATGACCCAGCGTTCCCCAATAACCGGGAGCGTGTCAGGTCCGTCACCAAGAGGAAAGGCGACAAGCGCCGTCGGGGCAATCCGCAACACGGCTCCGGGTACAAGCGCCAACCTCCCTAGATCCTCGCTCGCCACATCGACCTCGAGCGTCTGATCGATGTCCGCAACATAGATGTCGAGATGCGCAATGCTCCCCGCGAGATAGACGTGTCGCAGCTTCGCCTCCCACGCTGGCTCACCTTCAGGCACCAACAGCGACAGATGCTCTGGCCTGACATAACCCACAGCCGATCGGAACAGCCCGCCCGCGGCACCTGCCGGAAGGGACCATCCACCGGCGCCCCACGTGTCTCCCCGCCGTTCCAGCGCAATGCGGTTCGTCCTACCGATGAACTCGCAGACGAAGGGCGTGGCAGGATCCTGGTAGACCTCGTGGGGCCGACCCACCTGCTCGATGCGGCCCTTGTTCATGACGACGATACGGTCGGCAAGCTCGAGCGCTTCTTCCTGGTCGTGGGTCACGAACACGGTCGTTAGCTCGAGCTCTTCGTGGAGCTCACGCAGCCAGCGGCGCAACGCGGTGCGCACCTGTGCATCGAGTGCACCGAAGGGCTCGTCGAGCAGCAACACATCCGGCTCGACGGCCAGGGCACGTGCGAGGGCGACCCGCTGGCGCTGGCCGCCGGAGAGCTGGCTGGGATAGCGATTACCCAGGTCCGCCAGCTGCACGCGCTTCAACAGCTCATCGACACGCACACGGATCTGGTCACGCGAAGGGCGCCGGCGCCGGGGCCGCACACGAAGGCCGAAGGCGACGTTTTCGCGCACGGTCAAATGACGGAACAACGCATAGTGCTGGAACACGAGGCCGACATTGCGCTCCCGTGCACTGGCGGCGAGGAAGTCCTGCCCGTTCTGCGTGACGCTTCCCTCATCGGGATAGTCGAGACCGGCAAGAATGCGCAACAAGGTGGTCTTCCCTGATCCGGAAGGCCCCACGAGCGCAACGAATTCGCCCGGAGCAATGTCGAGGCTCACGTCGTCGAGCGCGGCAATGTCGGGAAAGTGGCGGCTCAGCCGTTTGAGAGCGAGTGTCATCAGTGATTCTCAGCGGCTTGATAGCGCCATTCCAGGGCGGACTTCACCGCCAGGGTCAGCAGTGCCAGGAGCGCAAGCAGCGAAGCAATGGCGAAGGCGCCGACGTAGTTGTACTCGTTGTAACGCATCTCCACTTCCAGCGGCATGGTGGTCGTCAGCCCGCGAATGTGTCCGGATACCACCGACACGGCGCCGAACTCGCCCATGGCGCGCGCGTTACAGAGGAGCACGCCGTAGAGCAGCGCCCAGCGGATATTGGGAAGCGTGACCCGGAAGAAGGTCTGCAGGCCACTTGCGCCGAGCACGCGAGCGACCTCTTCCTCTTCGCTGCCCTGGGACTGCATCAGGGGGATGAGTTCGCGCGCGACGAAGGGCAGCGTGATGAAGATCGTTGCGAGAACGAGGCCAGGGACGGCGAAGATGATCTTGATCCCATGCGCTGCGAGCCACGGTCCGAACCAGCCCTGCGCACCGAACATCAGCACGTACAGCAGACCCGTGACCACCGGTGAGACGGACAGGGGCAGGTCAATAAGCGCGCCGAGCAAGGCTTTGCCGCGGAACTGGAACCGGGTCATGGCCCAGGCGGCCGCGATCCCGAACACCACATTGAGCGGCACCGTGATGGCCGCCACCAGCAAGGTCAGCCGGATGGCGGCCATTGCTTCGGGCTGGTCAATGCTTTCGACGAACGCGTGGGCTCCCTGGCGGAAGGCTTCGACAAACACGGAAGCCAGCGGCACCACGAGGAAGAGACAGAGAAAGAGGATGGAAGCCACGATGATCGACGCCCGGCCAAGACGCCGCGCGACACTGGCAGGACGTCCGGGACGGCCCGCCGTCATGCGGACTGCTCCGCCCACCGCCGGGTCCAGCGCTGCAGCGCTGAAACCAGAACGAGGAGAACGAGAGAGAACGCCAGCATGACGACGCCCAACGCCGCCGCCGTGGCGTAGTCGAATTCATCGAGCCGTTGGACGATAAGCAGCGGCGCAATTTCCGAGCGCAGGGGAATGTTGCCAGCGATGAAGATCACCGAGCCGTACTCGCCCACGGCCCGGGCCAGCGCCAGGGCAAACCCGGTGAGCAGCGTCGGAACCAGGGTGGGCAGGACGACGCGCAGAAAGGTCTGCAGGCCGGTTGCGCCCAGGCTCTCGGCGGCGTCTTCGACGTCCTGTTCGAGAGACTGCAGCACAGGCTGGAGCGTGCGCACGACAAAAGGGAAACCGACAAACACCATCGCTAGGAGGACGCCAAGCGGGGTATAAGCCACCTGGATGCCGAGCGGCACCAGCCAGCGGCCGAACCAGCCGTTAGGCGCATAGATGGCTGTCAGCGCAATACCGGCCACGGCGGTGGGCAGTGCGAAGGGCAGGTCGATGAGCGCGTCGAGAATGCGCCGGCCGGGAAAGCGATAGCGGACGAGCGCCCAAGTCACCATCAGGCCGACCACGACATTGATGCCCGCCGCCAGCAGCGCCCCACCGAAACTCAGCTTGAGCGCCGCCAGCGTGCGGGGTGATGCGAGCAGCTTGAGGATGCCGGCGAAACCGACATCCGACGCCTTCCATGCAAGGGCCGCGAGGGGCAGCAGGACAATGAGGCCAAGGTAGGTGACGGCAAAGCCGAGGCTCAATCCGAAGCCGGGCAAAACCCTTCGGCGCATGGTCAGTTGCCCGGGCCGATCTGGTCGAAGATGGCGCCATCGGCAAAGAACTTCGCCTGCGCCTTGCGCCAGTCGCCGAACACCTCGGCCAGGGTGAAGGTCTTCACCTGCGGAAACTGCGCGGCGTACTTCGCGGCGACGTCGGGCGAGCGGGGGCGGTAGAAGTTGCGCGCTTCGATGTCCTGGGCCTGCGGGGAGTAGAGGAACTTCAGGTAGGCGTCTGCGACCTCACGGGTGCCGCGCTCTGCGGCGTTCTTGTCGACAACAGCCACCGGTGGTTCGGCGAGGATCGTGATGGACGGAATGACGATATCGAACTGGTCGCCGCCGGCCTCCTTCTTCGCCAGCAGCGCTTCATTTTCCCAGGCAACCAGAACGTCGCCGATGCCGCGCTGGGTGAACGTCGTCGTGGCGCCTCGTGCTCCCGTGTCGAGCACGGGCACGTGCTGGAAGAGCGTCTTGACGAAGGCCCTGGCCTTCTCATCGGTGCCGCCGGGCAACTTGAGCGCGTAACCCCAGGCAGCGAGGAAGTTCCAGCGGGCGCCGCCGGATGTCTTGGGGTTGGGAGTGACGACCTGGACCCCGTCCCTGACGAGGTCGCCCCAGTCGCGAATGGCCTTCGGGTTGCCCTTGCGAACCAGGAAGACAATGGTCGACGTATAGGGGGAGGCGTTGTCTGGCAGGCGCGTTTGCCAGTCCTTGCCCAGCAGGCCGCGGTCGGCCACGGCGTCGACGTCATAGGCCAGTGCGAGTGTCACGACATCGGCGGGCAAGCCGTCGACAACAGCGCGCGCCTGTTTTCCTGAGCCGCCATGGGACATCTGGATAGTGACGTTGTCACCATGCTTCGCCTTCCAGTCGGCTGCGAAGGCCGTATTCACCGCCTTGTAGAGCTCGCGCGTGGGGTCGTAGGACACGTTGAGCAGCGTGACGTCTTTGGCCATGGCGGGCAGCGCCATGACGGTGGCTACGAGAGCCAGGAGGGTGGGACGAAGCTTCATCGTCAGGCTCCTTGGGTGGTCGGATGGCGCGGGAAGGGGGATATTTCGATGTAGCTGGTCGGCGTGTCGTCACGGTGTGAAATCCTGGGCGGACGGACATACACGGTACCCGCGGAAGTGCGTTTGCTGCAATGCAGTAATATGGTACATCCCCCCACCGAACACACCCTATGATCGACCTGATTGCCATCGACATGGACGGCACCCTGCTTGACTCCGCCCATACCCTTTCGTCYCGGGTGAAGGCGGCAATCACCGCCGCGCGCGCCCGCGGCGTTCGTATTGTCCTGGCAACCGGGCGACCTTTCTCGGGTATCGAGATGTACCTGGAGGAACTCGGCCTGGCGGGCGACGATGAGTACTGCATCACCTTCAATGGCGCCGTGATTCAGAATGCTTCCGGCACGAAGTCGGTGGCGGAGACCACGCTGGGCTACGACGACTTCCGTTACTGCGAGAAAATCGCACGGGACCTCGGTGTGCATTTCCATGTGCTTTACGAGCGGAGCATGATGACGCCGAATGCGGACATCAGTTCGCACACGGTGCGAGATGCGTACATCTCACACACGCCCTTGCTTTACCGTTCGGTCGAACAGGTCGACCCGGCATGGCGTTTCCGGAAGTTCATGATGGTCGACGACGAAGCTGTCCTCGACAAGGCGATTGCCAACCTTCCGCCGGAACTCATGCAGCGCTATACGGTGGTAAAGAGCGCTGCCGACTTCCTCGAAATCCTTCACCCGGAAGCCGGCAAGGGCAGGGCACTCGCCACCTTGGCCGCCTATCTCGGCGTTCCCTCCGAGCGGATCATGGCCATCGGCGATCAGGAAAACGACCTCGTGATGCTGGAGTTCGCTGGCGTCGCCGTGGCCATGGGCAACGCGATCGATGCCGTCAAGGCCGTAGCGGACCATGTGACCACCAGCAACAACGAGGACGGCGTCGCGGTGGCGATCGAGCGCTACGTCCTCCAGGGCGGATGACAGCCTTGATATTCATAAAGAAATAAAGTACATTTTTCTTATGAAAACCCGACCAGAATACGCGCCGGCGATTCGGAGCCGGATACGGAAATTCGCTCGTGGACGGGTGTTCAGGCCGGGGGACCTCATTCCGTTTGGCCCGCGGGCCTGTGTCGATCAGGTCCTTTTGGACCTCGTACGGTCCGGAGAGGTGCGTAGGCTCGCCCGCGGCGTCTTCGCGAGGCCTCGCCTGAGTCCACTGGTAGGTGAGGTTCTGCCCGGTGCGTGGGAAGTAGCTGAGGCCATTGTTCGCTCGGAAGGTGGTCAGCTGGAAATCCATGGTGCTGAGGCAGCTCGCAAGCTGGGACTAAGCACGCAGATGCAGGTCCGCCCGGTTTTCTATACGACGGCTCGATCGCGTACTGTTCGCCTTGAAAACGGAGGCGAGGTCACGCTCCAGCACGTCGCCGCAAGGCGTCTTGCTTTTCGTGGAACGCCGGTCGGGCTTGCGCTGAACGCACTGTGGTATCTGGGGCGCGAGCACGTCACTGCCGATGTCGTGGCGCAGATTTCTCGTAAGCTCCCCGCTGGGGCGTTTGCGGATCTGTGCAACGCCACCGCCGTCATGCCCGGCTGGATGGCAAAGGTCGTCGGAACTGCGCGGGGTCATCTCGCTCAAACGGCGTAGTAGGAAGTACCTGAAGAAGGGATATCTTCGATGAAGACAGCGGCGCGCGCGGGCAACAACAAGGGCCCCGAGTTTATTCGTCTATCGCCAGACATGCAGCGCGATGTCCTAGAGCGCGGTGCGAGCCAGTCGCATCTGAACCCGCAATTGCTCGAGAAGGACATCTGGGTCTGTTGGGCATTGGATGCGGTGTTTCGCATACCCGATGCCTATGCGATGGCCTTCAAGGGTGGCACTTCATTGTCCAAAGCGTACGGCGCCATTCGACGGTTGTCCGAGGATGTCGATATCACCATTGACTACCAGTCCCTGGATCCGACTGTCGATCCTTTTCAGCCGGGTCTCTCGCGCACCAGGCAGAAGAAATTCTCTGAGTCGCTGAAGGCGAGAGTTCAGAAATATCTGGTCGATGCCATGGTTCCGTGGCTGGAACAATGCCTGGCCAACGACGGTCTGACGAAGCACACCGTGACGGTCGAGGCATCTGAGGGTGCGTTGCGGGTGAACTACCCTAGCTGTGCGGACCGGGGCGAGTATATCGCTGAGTCAGTGCTTCTCGAGTTCGGCGGACGCAATCGAACCGAGCCGCATCAGGTCATGCCGATTCACGCAGAAATCGCTTCTTCCTTTGCGGATATCACGTTCCCGGTCGCGGTTGTTCCCGTCCTTTCAGGCGAGCGTACGTTTTGGGAGAAGGCGACGCTCGTCCATGCGGCATGTGTCCGGGAAAGCATCAGGGATAATCCGCAACGCCAGGCACGGCACTGGTATGACCTCGCGATGCTCGCAGACCATATGCTCGGGTGCGAAGCGGTGAAGAACCGGGCGCTGTTGCGGGACGTGGTCGCCATCAAGCAACAGTTCTACGCGTACTCAAGGTTCAACTACGACCGGTGCCTTACGAAAGGCTGGATGCTTATTCCTGACGAAGATCAGTTGACGCTGCTCAAGGCGGATTTTGATGCAATGACTTCGGCGGGAATGTTGTCTGAGAACCCGCTCGCCTTTGCCGATGTCGTGACGCGGCTGCAAACGCTTGAAGCAGTGCTCAACACCTGAAAATCGCTGCCCCGGCAATGTGCCGGGGTTTTAAGGTCTGGATGTGGTCGGTGCTCTGAACAACGACCAGGCTTTAATTCAGCTCTTTGATCCGGATATTGCGAAACGCAATGCGGATGGGCGGCACGCCCTTGTCTTCGCCGCCCTGCAGGGCAATACGGCCTTTGTGGAAGCGCGCGAAATCCGCCATCTTCGCGAACTTCGTCTTTGCCACGAGGGCCGTCCACTCCGGCGTCCATAGGGTGGTGTCGACCGTCTTGTGTCCGTTCTGGAAGAACTGCACATGGCCGTGGTCGACGATGATCTCGATGGCGTTCCAGTTCCCGTGCTCGTTGACGTTCTCGATGTCCGACGAGATCAGGTCGAAGAGGTCGCCGGACCGCTCGTACAGCGTATAGCTGTCCGGCTTGGTGCACACCAGGTCGGCGATCTGCATTTCCGGGCCGGTTTCCCAGGTGTACTTGTACTTCGGTGATTCCTTGACGTTGAACATCACGCCGGCATCGGCGCAGGCAGTCATCTTCCAGTCGAGCTTGAGGTCGAAGTTCTCGTATTCCTTCTCGCTGACCAGGTCCGCGAAGTCGGCGTCCGGTGCCTTGAGATCGCGATCGAGCTGGATCGTGCCGTCGACGACGCTCCAGTCCTTACCCGTGCCCTTCTGACCGAAGGAGTGCCAGCCCTGGAGCGTCTTGCCGTCGAACAGGGAATGCCAGCCTTGCGCCGTTTCGGCGGCGGTCGGGACGGTGTCTGCGGCGAAGGCGGGCAGAGCAGCGAGGCAGCAGGCGATGGCGAGCGCACGAAGCATGGGGACGTTCCGGGGGAGGGAAACACCGAGCGTAACCGCAGCAGCGTCCCGGATAACCTGCCGTAAGTCACATAGCGCCATGCGTTGGCGGGCCGGTGTAAAGAATCTGAGGGCGTCACTTCGCCGGGGAAACCTCCTGGATCACGTTGCCCTTGGCATCCAGAAACACGATGCTGGCCTGGCCCTCGCCCGTCACTTGCAGACGAATGCGCTCCTTGCCGTCCGTTCCCGCCAACGAGATGCTTGCGAGTCCGGTACGGTCGCGGCCTGCCCACACCCTCTGGCCGCCGACATCGTTGATCGCAAGACCCGCGAAGTGATTCTCGCTGTCGTCGACGCCGGCAAGCTGAATGGTTTGCCCCGCGCCATATCGATCAAAGGAAAGGCTCGCCCCGGAGTCGACGATCTGTCCTTTGTCGTTCTTTCTTCCACTGAAGATCAGGCCTCCGTTCTCGGTCCCCTCATCGTTATAGAAGATCATTCCAGCTTGCGGTCTGGCCTCGCCCATCTCCGGCCGCTCTTTGCCCTTGATGATCACGGGAGGAAGGCGGTCCTTATTGGAGATCACCATGCGCAATGTCCCGTCAGGTTCGGTCACGTTGAGTCGATGAACGCTGATCTCATCGAAACGTGTGGGCTGGGACCGCGCTCCCATGAGGAATATGGCGAGTGCAACCGTACTGATGACGGCTGAGTAAACGATCAAGCCTTTCTGAACTGCAGTGTTCATGACGCTTCCTTGGGATGTGTGCGAACTTCCGTCAGCGAGGCTTCGCCAGCGCCCGCTCGCAGGTATGGCGAACCGAAGCTTGCGCGTCCGGCGGCGAGAGCGGCTTGGCCGAGTTGCGATACAACGTCTGGATGATCTCGATATGGGACAAGCGGACGACGAAGGACGCGCCTGGGTCGGTGGCGGCCGCCTCGGTGACAGAGCGCTCGTCGAGGCCCTTGCTTCGGGCGACGGCAACGAGTGACGCGAAGTTTCCGCGTTCGGCACAGACGTTCGGTGCCGCCGCGGCAACCATCGGCGCGGCGAGAAGGAACATGGCGAGGTACTTCATGGACGCTGACCAGACGGAAGGGCGCGGAAGTATAGAAGTACCTCTCGTCCCGATACGAGTGGTTTAGTGACCTTTTCCTCTTACACCCTCAATGTACCCGAGCTCCGCCTTCGATTTAGGTTCGTCCGGAATGACCTTCAAGCAGGCCTGATATGCGACCACGGCTTCGTCGTAGCGCTTCAGCTCGACGAGATCGTAACCTTGCCCGCGATACGCCTTGCAGAAGAACTCGTTTTTCACGGTGTCGCTCCAGTTATCCATCAGTGGAATCATGCCGGGCATCGCGGTGTACAGCGCCAGAGATTCTTCGGTGCGTTTCTGCATCTGAAAGATGTACGCGAGCTCGCCGGTGTACTGCGCGTCGTTCGGCGAAAGCGCGAGCGCTTTCTTCACTTCGACTTCGGCGTCCGTATAGCGCG
>NZ_JBFUJE010000038.1:0-18486 GCF_056401535.1 Luteibacter sp. P4_E6
TCTGTGTAGGAGCCGATTCATCGGCGATTGGGTGCTCGCGGCAGCCTTGCCCGCTGCCGCGGGATCGCCGATGAATCGGCTCCTACAAAAATAGCGCGTGGTTTATTCAGGGTGGTTTATTCAGGAAGGAACGCTGGCTTCCGACCCGCTGGAGATGTCGTCGGCGTTGTTGCGCTTGAAGACATCCTTGGCCACGTCGCGCTGCTGGCTGCTTTCGGTGTGTACCGAAATCAGGATGCTGCCTTCGCGTACCTTGGCGTCGTAACGCTTGGCCTCGAACTCGGGAATGCCCATGCCGACGAGCGCGCCGATGATCCCGCCCGTCGCCGTGCCGACCGCCGCGCCGCCAAGCGCGGCCATGATCGGTCCGGCAGCGATGAACGGACCGACACCAGGAATCGCCAGCGCACCGATACCGGCAAGCCAGCCGAGGCCTGCGCCGAGACCGAGGCCGAGGACGCCACCCGTGGTCGCGCCTTCAGGCGCCTTGGTGTGGTGTTCGTGCGCGAAGTCGCGCGTGCCGCGACGGTCGGGAAGGAGCGCCGAGATGTCGTCGCTGGTGAAACCGGCCTGCTTGAGCTCGAGGACGATGTGCTCGGCCTGTTCGACGGTGCGGGTCGTGCAGTAGACAGATGCTTTCATGATGGTCCTCGCGGGTCAGTGTTTGCYGTCGAGCTGGTTCTGGACATTCGCCACGCCGGGCACGGCTTTCACGATCGCCTCGACGCGCGCCTTCTCGGCGTCGTCCTTTACAGGACCGCGCAGGATGACGGTGCCGTCGGAGGCGATGAACTTGACGTTGTGCGCGGACAGGGAGAGCGAATCGTCACCCACGATGGCCTTGCGCACGGCGGCGGCGACCTTGATGTCTTCCGCGTCGTTCGGCTGGTCGAAGGCGGTGGTCTGCCCACCTTGCCGGTCGCGCTGGTTGATCTTCGTGTTGTCGGCTTTCGGCGCGTCCTGGGCAAACGCGGCGGTCGCCGCGAGGGCAGTGACGAGGAACAGGACAGTGGATCGTGTGGTCACGGTGAGGCTCCGTGGCTGCGGTGCGCGCAGTACGCCTCAGCGACCGTGAAACGCCGGTGCAGCCGGCGCGATGGTCACACCGCGCGGAAGGTCACGACCAGCACATCCCGGTGGGAGGCCTTGCTCTGGTCCAGCGGCGTGACCGGCGTGACGCCGTGGAACACGCGCGGATCGTGGATCAGCGCGGCGTCGAATGCGTGGGCAAGCGTGAACTCACCCAGCGAACGCCCGTCGGGCGCGTGAATCGTCGTCGTGCCGCTGGCGATGTTTTCGCGATCGATCAGGAGCACCAACACGTAATCGACGCCGTCACGGTGGCTGCCTTCGGGCGTCGGCTCGCCTGCCGCACCGGCCGTGGCCTCGATACGGAACTGGTGTGCCTCGACGTGCCACTGGGCCACCTCCGGCGACAGTCCGCCGAAAAAGTCACGGCAGAAGTCGAGGATCGCGCGCAGGGTCTCGCTCTGGGCGATCTCCGGCAGCACCGGGGCGAACCAGCGCTCGATGTCGCCTTGCAGCGCGTTGTACGAGAGTGTCTGGAAGTGCGCCTGGTGCGGGCGGGCTTCGACGTGGCCGAACGGCGATGCAGCGAACACGGCATGGCGGCGTCGGCGAAAGCGCCCGGTTGCCGCGAGGTACGTGTCCGGCTCGAGCGCATTCCAGCTGGCGGCAAACGCCTCCCAGTCGGTCACCGGCGCGATGTGCTCGACCAGTCGGCGCATGGCGTCACCCTGTACGAAGGCGAAGCCCTCGTCGCGAACCTGGTCGTGGAGGGTGGTTTCGGTCGCTTCGAGGGGGACGTTCATCGCCCCAGTATACGACCCCGACGCCCGGGCCACCTGCGGCAAACAGGCCCGCTCAGGGCGTGCGCAGCGGCTGGGGCTTATCCAGCGCGGCAAGGAGCGCGCCGTCGCGCTGGTATACGTCCGGCTTGTAGGCCAGCTTGCCATCCTCGCCGATGTCCACGGTCCAATAGGCCAGCAGCACCGGTACAGAGGTGGGCAGCGTCACGTTCTGCGTCTTCTTCGTGGCGATGCGATCGTCGATGGCCTGCCGATTCCATTTCTGGTCGTCGTTGAAAAGTAACTGCACGAGTTCGAGAGGGTGCTCGACGCGGATACAGCCCGAACTGGTGTCGCGCCTGGCCTTCGAGAAGAGGTCCTGGTGGGGCGTGTCATGCAGGTAGACGGAGAAGGAATTGGGGAAGCGGATCACCACCTGGCCCAGCGAATTGCCCGGGCCGGCATCCTGACGCAGCGTGATGCCGCGCGGGTTCGACCAGTTCACACCCGACGCGGAAATCGTGTTGCCGGCGCTGTCGAGCACGCGAATGCGGTTGTTGGCCAGGTAGGCGCTGTTGGCGCGGACCTTCGGCAGGATGTCGTTCTTGAGGATCGTCGGCGGGACGGTCCAGGTCGGATTGAACGTGATGTAGGTGATCTGCGAGCGAAAGATCGGCGTGCTGCGATAGGGCTTGCCGACCTGCACGCGTGACTTCCACACGGGCTTGCCATCCCGGTAGAAACTGATCTTGTAGCCGGCCACGTCGACGACCACGAAGGTGCCCTCCAGGGCGTGCAGCAGCCAGCGCGCGCGTTCAAGGTTCACACGCACCTGGCCGATGCGTGTTTCGACCGGTACGTTCAGTGCCGCGAGCGTATCGGTACCGACGCTGCCGTCGGCGTCCATGTACTGATCGGCCTGGAAGCGCTTTACGGCGTCGGTCAAGGGCGAGTCATAGCGATCCCCGTGGGCGAGGGTAGGGTCCAGGTAGCCTCCGGCGACGAGCCTCGCCCTCAGTGCACCCACACGTGGATCCTTCATGCCCGGCTTCAACGACGGGCCATCGGGAACCAGGGGCCAACCGCCCTGGGCTGCGGTGGCGCGCAACTGCGTGAGTGCGTCGCGCAGTTGGGCATAGAGCGGGTTTTGCGGACGTGCCATGGCGAAGGCCTGGTCCACGCTGCTTTCGTCGATCGCGGTCTGCAGCATGGACATGCCCTGCTGTGCATCGATCGAGGCGGGGTCGAAGTTCCAGGTGGGGTCCAGGCGCATGGGGTCCACCTTGCCGCGTGCCAACTGGACCAGTGCGGTGATGTACGCACCAGTCGCGGCGACATCGAAATCCGCACGCCGCTCGGGTGAAGCCGTGGCCCAGTCGGGCGCCTCCGTGGTGGCTTTCAGGGCGGGCAGGCCGTAATCGTCCGGAAGCAGACCGTCGCCTTCGACCGAGGCGAGGCCGGCCAGCAACTGCTGGACGTTAGCGGGCTGGGACCACGCGGCGGTGAAGTGGCGCTGGGCGTAGAAGTCGCTCACCGCCTTACCGAGTGCGGCATTCGGCCGGCTCAGGGGACCGCCCTGCAGAGGGGTCATCTGCTGGATGCGTCCGTAAATCGCCGTACCCACGAGGTCGTCGGCGGGTGGGGGCGTGGGTGCCGCGACGGTGGCTGCGGTGGCGGGTAGCTGGGCCACGATCGGCGGTGGCGACGCCGCGGAGGCCGCACTTGGCGGTGCTTGCGCCGCGACGGAAAGCGGCAGGAGGGCGGCCATGAGCGATACGCAAAGCCTGCCGTGTACGTATTTTTCCATAGTCATTATCTATCGATTCCAGATTCGTTGGTGTACCTGCACGCTTTCACACAGTTCAAGGGCAGCGATGTGACGGTGTTGTGGTCAATAAATGATCAGCGCGTTAGGATGCCCCGTCGCAACACCACCCGGCTCACCGCATGATTCGATCGCTCCGAACGCTTATCGCGTCCGCGCCGCTGCTCGGCGCCGTATGCTTCCTCCCCGCCCAGGCCCACGCCGCCGACACGCTTGGCGATGCACTGGCCAAGCTGGCGCCCTCCGCCGACCCCAAGGTGATCGGACTTGCCGTCCAGGCATCGGAATGCGCGCAGACACAGGGTGGTGCCCCCTCCGACCGCCTGGCCGTGATCGATTATTCGAAGCCGTCCTCGGAGCCGCGCCTGTGGGTGTTCGATACCGTGAAGCGCAAGCTGTTGTTCCAGGAGCTGGTCGCCCATGGCAAGAACAGTGGTGACGCGAACGCCACACGATTCTCCAACGCGCCGGAAAGCCTCGCCTCCAGCATCGGCCTCTTTCGCACGTCGGATACCTACATGGGAAAGAATGGGTATTCGCTGAGGCTGACCGGGCTCGAGGCCGGTGTGAACGACCAGGCGCTGGCCCGGGCCATCGTGATCCACGGCGCTGCCTATGTGAACGAGGCCATGGCGAAGGTCGCGGGTCGCATTGGTCGCAGCTGGGGCTGCCCGGCCGTCCGTATCGCGATCGCGCACCAGTTGATCGACGCCCTCAAGGGCGGACAGATGGTGTTCTCCTACTACCCCGATAAACGCTGGCTTGCCTCGTCCGGCTACCTCAAATGCACGAACGGCCAGCTGGCACACGTCGAAGCCAATGCGATCGCTCGCGCCGGTGGCTGATGGCAAGCGTCCGAACCCGCTAGAATCCCGGGACCTAACCGTGGAATCCAGCATGAAACACGTTCTTGCGATCGCCGCCACCGTCCTCCTCGCCGGTTGTGCCACCAGCGGCATGAAGGACACCTTGCCCAAGCTCAGCAGCAAGTCGGACAAGACCGTGACGGCCTACGTGCAGTGCGTGTTGCCCAAGTGGCAGGCGCTGGCGCCCGATGCCAAGGGCGACGCGAAGGACGCCAAGGGTACGGTCACGGCCAGCAAGGATGGCTCTTATGAGCGCCTGGAAATCACGGCCAACGGTTCCGGTTCGCAGGTCGTGATGTACGAACTGAAGAAGCCGAAGAGCGACTACAACAGCAGCTATCGCGACGAAGCGATCTCATGCCTCTCGTCGGCTGCCCCCGCGGCGCCGATAGCTCCCGCGGCACCGGTTGCCCCCGTCGCACCGGCTGCTCCGTCGTCGTCGGCTACGCCTCCGGCCCAGTAACCGGGAGCTCGATGGGCTCGACCAGTTCGGGCCCATTGTTTTTTGGCGAGCTGACCGCCTTCGTCACGGGGTAGTGGACGAGGTCCGGTTCGTTAGCAGCATCCAGCAGCGCGACGGCCTTGTCGGGCGCTGCAAATAGCCAGTCTTCCCAGGCATCCGGCGCGAGAATCACCGGTTGCCGGTCGTGGATGTCGCCGCCGATCTTGCCGGGTTCACCGGTGATGATGGTGTACGTGCGCAGCGGTTGGTTGTCCGCGTCGCGCCAGGTTTCCCATAAGCCCGCGAACAACATCAGGCTGCCGTCGGGCGGCCGGATGAAGAACGGCTGCTTGTGACCTTTCTCGCCCTGCCACTCGTAGTACCCCGATGCGGGAATGAGGCAGCGCCGACGACGCATGGCGGCACGGAAGGCGGGCTTGGCGGCGATGCCTTCGCGGCGTGCATTGATCAGCTTCGCTCCGATGCTCATGTCCTTCGCCCAGGAAGGAATGAGCCCCCATCGGTGCAGACCCACGTGCAGTTCGGCATTTTCCGCCGTGACCACGAGTGCGCGCTGGGTAGGTGCGATATTGAAGTGATCGTCGCGCTGGTTGATCTCGCTGGTCAGGTCCAGCTCGAGGCGCTCGAGCACCTCGCGGGCATCGCGCGACATGCTTACCGGGCCATAGGTGGCATAGCGTCCGCACATGTCAGCGGCGTCGATGTGTCCGTCAGGCGACCGGCCGTGCCAGGCGGGCCCGTTCGACGGCGTCGAGCAATTGCTCGCGGTCGAAGGGCTTGACGAGGAACACGGCCGAACGCGGTGCCGGCTCGAGGTCTTCCGGCAACCGGCTCGATACGATCACGATGGCGGTGTCCGGCCGATCGCGAAGCGCGGCATTGAGCAGTTCCCTGCCACGCCGCTCGCCCGGGGTGTCTGCGTGCACCACCATCAGGACCAGCTCGCTCATTTCCTGGAAGGCCCGCCGGGCCTCCCGATAGGTCACCGTCGCCCGGGTCTGGTAGCCGGCATCCTCGAGGACCATGGCCACCGTCTCGGCCACCATGCTCGCCCGATCGAAGACCAGGGCGGAGGGAGTGGCTGACGGTTTGGAGTTCATGGGCGGATTCTATCCCTCCCAGACTGTCCGTGGGGTGTCAGCCCGTGGGTTCCCGCGGCGACCAGGCGCCGTTGATCGTCTTGACCCGCGCCATCAGTTCGCGAACCTCCTGGTTGCGATCGGCGACGCGCTGCTCCTCCGCCGCCTTTTGCGCGGCGAAGTCCTGATTGGTGCCCTGCACGGCGTCGTTAACCAGGCGACAGGTCTCCTCGACGTTGCTGGCGCGGGTGTGAAAACCCAGCCGGTCGGCGAGGATTTCCATCTTCAGCCCCGGGTGGGTCTGTTCGAGGGCGCGGGCGCGGACGATGAAGAACTGCTGCCAGTCGCGCTCGGGTGCGCCGCTGAGCACGGCCTCGACACGGGGAATGTCAGGACGGTCGAATTGCTCGGTGTCGTCGATCGCTTCAAACGATTCGATGTCGATCCAGTCTCGGCTGGCCATGGGCGCTTCCTTAGGAGTGTGGCGCGGGATTGTTGGCGGGCGGGTGTCTACGCGGCGTGGCGGCGCTGATGCGGGTGCGTATTCACAGATCGTGCACGGGCGGAAACCAATGCTCTTCACATTCCCCGTGGAGCCACTCCCATGCGTTATCTCGCCCTTGCCGGCGTCGTGCTGCTCGCCGGCTGCGCCACCCAGAACCAGCGCCACGTCGGCATACACGACGTCCTTTCGAGCACCACGTTCTCGAATCAGGACACGACCGATGGCGACGCGACGCTCAATATCGTCCGCGAACAAGGCCTGTGGGGCGCCGGCTGCTCCAATGCCGTCTATCTCGACGACAAGGTCGTGGCAGATATGGAAATTGGGCAACAGCTGGTCCTTCATGTCCCTGCCGGCACGCGCAAGCTGAGCGTCCTGACGCATGGCGCATGCAGCGGCGATCGTCTGGATGTCGACGCGTCGGTCGGCCAGGGCGAGACGAAATCCTTCTCGATCCCCGCCAGTGGCGAGGGCTTGACGGCACAGGCTCCGCCCAGGGCCTGAAGCGGCTTGTTATCTTCGCTGTGAGGGCGTAAGAATCGGGACAGGCACAACCGCCCGAATGGGAGTGGCATCGTGCATCGTCGAACCGTTGGCCAGTATTCGGTGGAAGTACGGACGCTGAGAGCACCCTCCGGGGTCTGGAAAGCGGCGTACATCGTCGAGCCCGCCCTTCATGCGGGCCCGCGTGATTTCGTCATGATCACGCTGCTCGAAGAGTTCGAGGACGAACGGGTGGCGGTGAATGCGGCGATGGAGCGGGGCATCAGCCATGCGGACTGGCTCGACCTGGCACGAACCACCTCGGCCGGTTGACGTGACCGGCGCGGCGACCTCCTCGTAACGCCTCCGCGACGATAAGCCACCTAGCTTCGCTTGCATGAGGGCCGCCGGCCCTCTCCGGCGGAGTGTCATCCTTGCAGCGCACGATCCTCTACGTTCCCTTCAATGCCTCGGCACACGGTCAATGGACCCTGCGCCGTAATGCCGAACTGGTCGGTCAGTTCGCGACCCGTGACGATGCCATGCGCCATGCGCTGACCCTCACCAGTTCGATCCAGAATCTGCCGGGACATGAGGTGGCGATCAAGGTCGAGGATGAAGCCGGCATCTGGCGGGTTGCCGACGGGGGCACGCCCTGACCCTCGAGGTATGAACAGTTTCGGCAGGCGTCGCAGGATTTGAGATCGCCGGGCGGGATAAGAGGCGTCCCTGCCTCCCGGATGCCGCCATGGCCGCCTACCTCACATCCCGCCTGACCGACGAGGCGGATTCCGCACTGGCGACTAACCATGACGGAAGCACGCTTGCGCGGCGACTCAGCGACAAATACAGCGACCGGGTCGCGACGGCCTTCACCGTCTTCGGTCGGGAGGGGCAGTTCGTACCCTTGCCCGACAATCTGCCCGCCGGCTTGTCGAAGGCACTGACCGCCCACGGTATCGAGCGCCTTTAYAGCCACCAGCAGGAGGCCTGGGAAGCCGCCCGCTCGGGCAGTCATGTCCTCGTATCGACGCCGACCGCCTCGGGCAAGACGCTTTGCTACACGTTGCCGGTGATCGCCTCGGTGCTGGAGGCCGGCGCCAAGGCCTTGTACCTGTTCCCGACCAAGGCACTCGCCCAGGACCAGGTCGCCGAGTTGCTCGAGTTGAACCGGGCGGGCGACCTAGGCGTCAAGGCCTTCACTTTCGACGGCGACACCCCAGGCGACGCGCGTCAGGCTATCCGCCTGCACGGCGATGTGGTCGTCAGTAATCCCGACATGCTTCATCAGGCCATTCTTCCGCATCACACGAAGTGGGCACAGTTCTTCGAAAACCTCCGTTACGTGGTGATCGRCGAGATCCATACCTATCGCGGTGTGTTCGGCTCGCACCTCGCCAACGTGTTGCGGCGCCTGAAGCGCATCTGTGCGTTCTACGGGGTGAAACCACAGTTCATCCTGTGCTCGGCCACCATCGGCAACGCTACCGAACATGCCCAGGCGCTGATCGAGGACGAGGTCGTCACCATCACGCGCAGCGGTGCGCCGAGCGGCGACAAGCACATCCTTTTGTGGAACCCGCCGGTGATCAACCCGGATCTCGGTCTGCGCGCATCCGCACGGTCGCAGACCAACCTGATCGCCCGCGTGGCGATCAAGGCGAAGATGAAGACACTGGTGTTCGCGCAGTCGCGGCTGATGGTCGAGGTACTCACCAAATACCTGAAGGATGTCTTCGATCACGACACGCGACTGCCGGCGCGCATTCGCGCGTACCGTGGCGGATACCTGCCCACCGAGCGGCGCGAGGTGGAGCGTGCGATGCGCGCGGGCAACGTCGACGGCATCGTGTCCACGTCCGCGCTGGAGCTCGGCGTCGACATCGGCAGCCTCGACGCGGTCGTGCTCAATGGGTATCCGGGCTCGATCGCCSCCACGTGGCAGCGATTCGGTCGCGCCGGACGGCGCCAGCAGCCGTCGCTCGGCGTGCTGGTCGCCACCAGTGCGCCGCTCGACCAGTACCTGATGCGACATCCGGCCTTCCTCACCGAGGCGACCCCGGAGCAGGCGCGCATCCAGCCCGATCAGCCGCTGATCCTGCTCGACCACATCCGTTGTGCCGCCTTCGAACTGCCGTTCGTCGCGGGAGATGCGTTCGGCCCCGATGATGCCGGGCCGTATCTCCAGGTACTTGCCGAAGCGGAGGTGCTGCACCAGGAAGGCGAGCGTTGGGAATGGATTGCCGACAGCTACCCGGCCAATGCCGTGAGCCTTCGTTCGGTGGCCGATGGCAATTTTGTCGTCGTCGACCGTACGGAAGGCAGGCAGACGATCATCGCCGAGGTGGACTACTCGGCCGCGGCGCTGACGTTGTACGAGGGAGCGATCCACATGATCCAGTCGGTGCCTTACCAGGTCGAAAAACTCGATTGGGACGGGCGCAAGGCGTACTGCACGCGCACCCGCGTGGATTACTACACGGACGCCATCGACTACACCAAACTGAAAGAGCTTGAGTGTTTCGACGGTAGCAAGGCGGGCGAGGGCAGTGCACGTCATGGCGAGGTGCATGTCGTGCGTCGCGTGTCCGGCTACAAGAAGATTCGTTACTACACGCACGAGAACATCGGCTATGGACCGGTGAACCTGCCCGACCAGGAGCTCCATTCCACCGCCGTCTGGTGGCAGTTGCCGCAGACGGTACTCGACGAAGCGTTTCGCTCGCGCCAGCACGCGCTCGACGGATTCCTCGGTGCGGCCTATGCGCTACACACGGCGGCCGTGGTGGCGGTGATGGCCGAGCCGCGCGACCTGCAGAAGGCGGTGGGTTCGGGCGACGGCGGCTGGTCGGCGCAGGTGGATGCCGCGGGTCGTGGACAGATTCGTGCGCAGGATGGCGGGCTCGCCCTGGCGGACGCGCTCGAGCGCTTCCTGCCCACCGTCTATCTCTACGACAACTKTCCCGGGGGCGTCGGCCTCAGCGAGCCGTTGTTCCGGCGTGCGCCGGAGCTTGTCACGCATGCACTGGCCACGGTCGAAGGCTGCGAATGCAAGGCGGGCTGCCCCGCCTGCGTCGGCCCCGTGCTGGCCGCTGATGAGAACCGGGAGGAGACGCCGCGCGCCCTCGCCGCGCGCGTGCTACGCCTGCTCGGAGCCGCCGCATGAGCGACCTCGCCTCGAGACTGGCCGCCCTCCGTAAGCAGGCCGGCGGCCGATCTCCAGCTTCTGTAGGAGCCGATTCATCGGCGAACCAACCCGGCCTCAGTCCGAACAGTGTCGGCCCCGCTCCGCAGGGATCGCCGATGAATCGGCTCCTACAGAAGCCGGGCGTCGACCTGGCGGCGCTCCGCCGCATGGCGGGGGTGCGCGAGCGCCTCGGCCAGCCGCGCCTGCCACCACGCACCTTTAGCCGTGACGTCCCCGGCGAAGAGATCGCCCCTGGCCTGCGCTACCTCGAGCAGCGCTACGCGTGGCCCGATGCGCCGTCCGAACTCGATCTCACTTTCGCTCGCCTCACCAGCGCGCGCCGCGAACACGTGCTGCATTTCGATACCGAAACCACGGGGCTCGCCGGCGGCACCGGCACACGCGCCTTCATGATCGGTGCGGCCGACTGGCACGATGGCGGCTTGCGCGTCCGCCAGCTCTACATCACCACCATGGCGGCGGAGAGCGCCATGTTGCGATCGTTCGCCGAATGGATCGACGCCGACACGGTGCTGGTCAGTTACAACGGAAAATCCTACGACGCGCCACTGCTCGCGACGCGTTATCGGCTCGCGCGCATGACGAATCCACTCGCCGGGCTGACGCATGTCGATCTGCTGCACCCCGTGCGCCGCCGATACCGCCAGGTGTGGGAGAACTGCAAGATGCAGACGGCGGAACGAAACCTGCTGCGCATCGTGCGCGAAGACGATTTGCCGGGATCGGAAGCACCGCGGGCATGGCTCACGTATCTTCTCGGCGGGTCGTCAGGCGATCTCGTGCGCGTCGCTGCACATAACCTGCAGGACGTGCGCAGCCTCAGCGGCCTGCTCGTTGAGGCGCACGGCTGGGCCGCGCTGGATGCACGGCATGCGCAGGAAGGTTCGCTGCACGGTAACGAAAAATAGACGCGGTTCCGCGCACGCTCGCTCGAATCCCGTTGAAAGCGGTAAGGAGGCGAAGGCATGAGCGAGGCGACCAAACCCTGCGATCACGACGGGTGCAACTGCCAGATCCCGGTGTCGCGTGACTTCTGCAGCGAAAGTTGCCGCATGGCGGCCGAGAGCCAGAACGTGGGTGGTGCCTGCGAGTGCGGCCATGCGGCCTGCCAACAGCGGCGCTGACGACGATACGCGAGGAGTACAACATGACCGACGAAAAGAAACAGCCGACGTCCGGCTACCGCGAAGAGAATCTCAAGCCGTCGCAGGGAAAGCCAAAGGTGCCCGGCGAAGGCCATCCGAAGGAATCTCAGAATAATCCCAACCAGAAGCCCGGCAAGCAGGGCTCCTGATGGTGACAGGCAAATGTGGGAGCCGCCAAATGTGGGAGCCGCTTCAGCGGCGATAGCCAAGGTGCCGCACCCCCATCGCCGGCATAGCCGGCTCCCACAACGGACTCAGGCCGCCTTGCGCAGCAGTCCACCGATCGAAGCGATAGCGCCACCGATCGCTTGCGTCTTGTGGTCGTCGCTCATGGCGACACCCTCGGCGCGGACGAACTCGATGTCGGTGACACCGAGGAAGGCGAACACCGCGCGCAGGTACGGCTCCTGGAAGTCCATGCCAGCAGCTGGCGAACCCGGGAGGCTGTAAACGCCGCCACGCGAGGACGCGATGATCACGCGCTTGCCACCTGCCAGGCCMTCGGGGCCGGCCGCGGTGTACTGGAAGGTCTTGCCGGCGACGGCAATGCGATCGATCCAGGCCTTGAGCGAGCTCGTAATGCCGAAGTTGTACATCGGCGCACCGATGACGATGACGTCGGCGGCGAGGAATTCCTCGAGAACTGCGGCGTTCTCGGCGGCAGCCGGATCGTTCTCACCGGCCGGCAGGCCCCAATGGCCGAGCGGGGCGGCGTGCAGGTCACGGTAGGTCACGTCGACGCCCGGGTGGTTCTTCACGAACTCCGCCACGACGGCCGCCGTCAGACCGCGGGAAACAGAATAGGCGCCAAGCGCGCTGGCATCGAGATGCAGGAGTTTCATGGGTGTTCCTCAGTCGTAGACCGCAGGATGCGGGACGGAGGAAACGATACGCCGGCGACAATCGCCTGATTAGCCCGCCTGGAGTAGACTCATTGTTTCGAATTGGAAACGACGGATTCCGATGGAAGGCGCACTGCAGGACCTCAACGATCTGTACTTCTTCGCCTCCGTGGTCGAGCACGGGGGCTTCTCGGCCGCCGGGCGCGCCCTGGGTATCCCGAAGTCCCGCCTGAGCAAGCGCATCGCCCAGCTGGAGGACCGGCTGGGTGTGCGGCTGCTCCAGCGGACCACGCGTCGTTTCGTCGTCACCGAAATCGGCGAGCGCTTCTACGCCCATTGCCGCGCCGTTCTGGAAGAAGCACGGGCGGCGCAGGACGCCGTGGACGAGCTGCGCACCGAGCCGAGGGGCATCGTGCGCGTGAGCTGTCCTGTCTCGCTCGCCCAGAACGTGCTCGGTCCGATGTTGCCGGCCTTCCTGCTCGAACACCCCAAGGTGCAGGTGCGCGTGACCGCGACCAATCGCCGGGTCGACGTTATCGGCGAAGCCTTCGACGTGGCGATCCGGGTGCGCGAGAAGCTCGATACGGACGCCACCCTGGTCCTGCGCAGCATCGGCTTCGCGCGCAACCTGCTGGTGGCCAGCCCGAAGTTCCTCGACAGCAACGGTCGCCCGAAGACCCTCGACGAACTGGCCGCGCTGCCGGCCTTGTCCATGTACGAGCATGAAGGCGCGCAGGTGTGGGAGCTGGTCGACTCCAACGGCAAGAAGGCCGCCGTCGAGGTCAAACCGCGGCTGGTCAGTGGCGATTTCTCGATGCTGATCGCGGCTGCCGTGCAGTGCTGTGGCGTCGCGCTGTTACCCGAGGATTACTGTGGCCCGTTGATTTCCAGCGGCGAGCTGGAATGGGTGCTGCCCGAGTACACCACGGCCCAGGGGACGCTGCACTTCGTCTACCCGAGCCGCCGTGGCCTGCTGCCGGCCATTCGCAGCTTCGTCGACTTCCTCGCCGATCGCCTGCCCAAGGCGCAGGCCGAGTTCCACAAGGACTGCGACAAGGTGGCGGCCGATCCCAGCCAGGCAGGAGCGATCAAGATGGCGCGCATGTTAGGATCGAGCCCTTCGGCCACGTTTGGCCATCCAAACGAGTAAGGATGTTCGATGCAGCTCGAAACCAAGCTTCCCAAGGTCGGCACGACCATTTTCAGCGTGATGAGCCAGCTCGCGCTGGAACACAAGGCGGTCAACCTGGGCCAGGGCTTTCCTGATTTCGAGCCGCCGGAGCCCCTGCGCGAAGCGATCACGCGGGCGATGGCCGAGGGCAAGAACCAGTACGCCCCCGGCATTGGCATTCCAAAGCTGCGCGAGCAGATCGCCGCGAAAACCGAGCGCCTGTACGGTCATCGGGTCAGCCCGGACACCGAGGTCACGGTCACCTCGGGTGCCACGGAAGCCTTGTTCTCCGCTATCGCCGCCGTGGTGAGGGCAGGGGAGGAGGTCATCGTTTTCGACCCCTGCTACGACAGCTACGAGCCGGCCATCGAACTCCAGGGCGCGACCGCGGTGCATATCCCGCTGACGCTGCCTGCGTTCGGCATCGACTGGCAACGCGTGCGTGAGGCCGTGACGCCGAAAACCCGCATGATCCTGATCAACTCGCCGCACAATCCGTCGGGCGCGGTGCTTTCGCGAGCCGACCTTGACGAGCTGGCGTCCATCGTGCGCGACACCAACATCGTCGTGTTGTCCGACGAAGTCTACGAACACATCGTGTTCGACGGTGCGGAACACCAGAGCGTGTTGCGCCACGAGGAACTGGCCACGCGCAGTATCGTGGTCTCGTCCTTCGGCAAAACCTACCACTGCACGGGCTGGAAGGTCGGCTACGCGATTGCGCCCAAGGCGTTGACGGCCGAGTTCCGCAAGGTTCACCAGTACCTGACCTTCTGCACGTTCAGTCCGGCGCAGTGGGCCTTCGCCGAGTTCCTCGAGTCCACGCCGGAGCATTACCTCGAACTGCCGGCGTTCTACCAGGCCAAGCGCGATCGTTTCCGTGAACTGATCGCACCGTCGCGGTTGAAACTGCTCGATGTTCCGGGCGGCTATTTCCAGCTGGTCGACTACAGCGCCATCCGCGATCTCGATGACATCAATTTCAGYGAATGGCTCGTGCGCGAAGGCGGCGTGGCCGCGATTCCCCTTAGCCCGTTCTACGAGAGTGCGCCGGATACGCGGCTGGTCCGGCTCTGCTTCGCCAAGAACGACGCCACCATGGAAGCCGCTGCGGAGCTGCTGTGCAAACTCTGACCGTTTCCCTCGTCCAGGGCGCGACGCGCTGGCACGATGCCGCCGGCAACCGCGACTATTACGGCAAGCTGGTGCGCGGCGCAGCGCCCAGCGACCTCATCGTGCTTCCGGAGACCTTCCTCTCCGGCTTCACTAACGACACGCTCGGCAACGCCGAAACGATGGACGGCGTCAGTGTGGCGTGGATGCGCGCTTTGGCCACCGAAGTGAACGCCACGCTCACCGGCAGCCTGGTGATCCGCGAAGGCGATACGGTCTTCAACCGGCTCCTGTGGGCATCGCCTGACGGTTCGCTGGCGTATTACGACAAGCGCCATCTGTTCCGCATGGCGGGCGAGCACACACGCTACGGCGGCGGTAACGAGCGCCTCATCGTGGAACTGAAAGGTTGGCGCATCCTGCCGCAGGTCTGCTACGACCTGCGCTTTCCGGTATGGCTGCGCAACGGACGTCGCGAAGAAGCGGCCGGCGGCATGGACTACGACCTGGCGCTGTTCGTGGCCAACTGGCCGGCGGCACGGCGCCATCCGTGGCGGACCTTGCTGCGGGCGCGCGCGATTGAGAACCTCGCGTACGTCATCGGCGTGAACCGTGTCGGCGTGGACGGCAACGATCTGCCTTACGCCGGCGATAGCGCCGTGATCGACACGGTCGGCGAGCCGCTGGTGGAACTGGGCGCGCAGGAGCAGGTCATCACCGTGGTCCTGGACCCCGCTTCGCTCAAGGCACACCGCGAGCGTTTCCCGGCGTGGATGGACGCCGACCGCTTCGCCCTCGATACCTCGGCCTGACCGGCCAATCAGTTAACCGGATAAATCGGATAACCGGATAACCGGCTCTTCGTAGGAGCCGATTCATCGGCGATCCCGCGGCAGCGGGCCAGGCTGCCGCAAGCACCCATTCGCCGATGAATCGGCTCCTACTTCGCGGGTTCAAACGGAACCGCTGCGCCCGGCTTCAGGCTCTTCCGCCACGCTGCCAGCTTGTCCTCGATCCCTTCGCCGATAGCGATCTGTGGCTCGGACGCCTCGAGCGCGCCCTTCTTCTCCCACGCAGCGATTTCCGTTTTCGCCTTGCCGAACGCTTCGACGAAGTCCGGCGTCGTGTTCAGACCATCGACGAGCCACGCGCGGCCGAAATACGTGATGTCCGAATCGACGCCGCAGCCGAACGAGGTCCGGTCGGTGCGTGCCGAGGTCAGCACCAGGGTGCCCGGTCCACTCAGCTTCGGGACGAAGCCGCCGGAATAGCAGGCGTTGACCACGACCACCTTCCAGCGGAAGGCGTGCCGCGAGAGGATTTCCGAGACGCCATCGGCGTCGAGCTGGTCGAGCGGGATGGGATCCATGTCGACGAGGAGCGAGTGATCGCTTCCACCGTGCGTGGCGAGATAGACGACGAGGATGTCCTCACGCGTGTCCATGACCTTCGCGAGGCCGTCGATCGCACCTTCGAGATTGGTCCAGCTTGCGAGCGGCCGCGTCGTCAATGTCGCCGGATTGTTCTCCAGCACCAGCGTATGACCCGGGCTGGCGAAACGCTTGCTCACCAGCGTGTCGAAGTACTCGGCCTCATTGCGGAACACGTCTTCCGAGCCATCGCCGCCGAAAGCCAGGGCGTAGATGTTGGTCTTGCCAGGCGTGCGCGGAGCCAGGGCGGCTACCGCCTTGCGTAAGGTCTCAGGCTGGGCGGTAAAGACCTGTTCCGGCGTCGGCGCATCGTTCGGCCAGTCGCCGGAGTCGACATCCACCGATTCATCATCGGTGGCCGTGCTCGTCGCGGCAGCGGGCGCGGCCTCGGGCGGCGCCGTGGCGGCAAGCGCCGGCGAGGTTGCCGCCACAGGCTCGCGGACCACCGTTACAGGGGCAGGGCCCAGGTGCAGCACGCCGACGGTGAGCAGCACGCCGGCGACGAAGGCGCCCAGCACATAAATCGGCGTCCGCCGCCGTGGATCAAGGTGTGATGGCATCGAAATCCGCCACGGCAGGGTGGCCGGCATCCGTCAGCGCCTGTGGCGGCCGGATCAACTGGGTGGTCCGCATGCCTGCCTCACGCGCAGCGTCCAGCTCTTCCTTGATATCGGAGAGGAACAGCACCTGGCCGGGCGGCAGGCCGATGGCTTCGGCGATCTTCCGGTACGAATCGGTCTCGCGCTTGTGTCCGGTCTGGGTGTCGAAGTAGTCGGAGAAGAGCGGGGTCAGGTCGCCCATCTCGGTAAAGCCGAACAGCAGCTTCTGCGCGGCGACCGAGCCCGACGAATACACGTAAAGCTTGAGGCCCTGGGCGTGCCAGGCGCGCAACCGCGCGGCCACCTCGGGATACATGTGGGAGGTAAACACACCGGACTCGTAGCCTTCCCGCCAGATGAGACCCTGCAGGGCCTTCAGTGCGGTGGACTTGCGGTCTTCGTCGATCCAGCCGATCAGCAGGTCGATGATCTCGCCGCGCGAGGCCTCGACAATGTTAGCTTCCTTCGCCGCTTCCGAAAGCCAGTGCTGCACCTCGGCTTCGTCGGTATGTGTTTCGACGTAGGCCGGCAGGTGCTTGCGGGCGTACGGGAAGAGTACGTCCTTGACGAAGTCGATTGAACTGGTGGTGCCCTCGATGTCGGTGAGGACGGCGCGGATGTCGGACATGAGAGGGCTTACCTGCGGAGCGGGGAGATTCAGCAGGATAAACGACGCGACGTGGAGGCGAAATGCCCGAGCCTCAGCGCAGGCTCCGCACCGTGAAGAACTCGCTGGCGATCTTCCATCCGTCGGCGGTCTTCACCAGTTGCAGAACCTTCCAGCCGACGCTGCCGTCATCGCCACGACGGGTCACGAAGTCCAGCGAGGCCTGGGCGAGCGAGCCGTCCTGTTCGATACGCGAACGAGCGCGAGGGGTGTCATCGGCGGGTGGCCAGCAGCGTATCGGCGCTGTGGGCAGCGGCGGAGGCGGGACTCGGGGTCGTGCCCCGAACGGCCTTGCACGTGCCACCCGCGCTGAAGCCGGTCAGCGAGACATGGGGCCTGCCGGCCTTGCCGTCGACGGGGATACATCTGCTGGTTCGCGGTGCGGGCTCGCCTGAGGCCGCCCACCACCTCGCGCGCGTGATCCGCGAGGTGGTTGACGAGGTGGTGCGCGCCTGAGCACGCAAATTCGACTCAGGCGGCGGTGGATGCCTTGGCGGACGGGTGCGGGCTCATGCGCGGGAAGCGCTCGGCGATGTCCTCGCCGGTGAAGCTTGCCACCCAGCCTTCCGTATTGGTGAACAGGCGAATAGCCACGAAGTAGGGCGATTCGCTCATGTCGAACCAGTGCGGGGTGCCGTCGGGCACGCCGATCAGGTCGCCTTTTTCGCAGAGCACTTCGTGGACGCGGCCGTCGATATGCAGGGTGAACTGGCCGGCCCCGGCGACGAAGAAGCGGACTTCGTCTTCGCTGTGCGTATGCTCGTTCAGGAACTTCTGACGGAAGGTGGCGCGGTCCGGGTTGTCGGGCTTGAGGCTGATGACATCTACCGACTGGTAGCCGTTCTCGGCCATCAGGCGGTCGATGTCCGCACGATAGGCGGCGATGACCTCGTCCTGGGTGGCGCCGGGGGTGATGTCCTGCGTCGCCTCCCACTGTTCGAAGCGCACACCTACCGCGTCTAGGGCGGCAGCGATGTCGGCGTGCGCGGTGTGGACCACTACCGGGGTGTCGTGCTGGTTGTCGTTGTAGATACGCAGACGGCTCATGGGGAAAGCCTCCTCAGGTCGAGTTCGCAGCCCAGCAGGAATTCCAGGGCCTCGAGATGGCGGCGTGTTTCGGCCATGTCGCGGCCCCAGGTATAAATGCCGTGGCCATTGATCAGATAGGCATACAGCGGCTTGCCGCCGTCGATCCAGGCGTCCACCTGGGCCTCCAGCTCGGGCATCTGCTGCGTGTTGGGGAAAACGGGGATGTCGAGCACGCTTTCGTGCGTGGTGTAAC
>NZ_JBFUJE010000039.1:0-18280 GCF_056401535.1 Luteibacter sp. P4_E6
GTTCTCATCCAGTACTAAACACACCGCCCGGCGCTTGAGCGCCGGGTCGATCGGTCGATATCCCATGATTCACCTCGGTAGGGATTTTGCTCCTACATGGGTGTCCAGGAAAATTAGACCACCGCAAATCGGCTCCTACAAAAACTCAGGCAAAAAAAAAACCCGCCTTTCGGCGGGTTTTTTCTTACGCTTCGGTTGGCTCGTCACCGTCACCGGTGGGGCCGCTTTCGATGGGCGGGAGGTCGGCGGCGACGTCACCGTCGATCACTTCACCCTCGCCTTCGATCTCGATCTCTTCCTCGGCTTCCAGACGAACCACGCCGATGAGCGTTTCGTCCTTCGGCAGCTTGATCAGCGTCACGCCCTGCGTGTTGCGGCTCAGCTGCGAGACTTCCGACACGCGGGTGCGTACCAGCGTGCCCTGGTCGGAGATCAGCATCAGCTGCTGCGTCTCGGTGACCTGGGTGGCCGCGACGAGGTTGCCGTTACGGTCCGAGCACTGGATGGCGATGACGCCCTGCGTGCCACGACCCTTCTTCGGGAACTCGTCGAGCGCGGTGCGCTTGCCGAAGCCGCGTGCCGTCGCGGTGAGGATGTTGCCATCACCCGCGGCCACGATCAGCGAGACCACTTCCGCATCTTCAGCCAGACGCATGCCACGCACGCCCGTCGCGGTACGGCCCATGGAGCGGACCGTGCCTTCGTCGAAGCGCACCGACTTGCCGTTGGAGGCGAAGAGCAACACATCGCTCTCACCGCCGGTCATCGCGACATCGACCAGGGCATCGCCCTCGTCGAGATTGATGGCGGCCTTGCCCTTCTGCAGCTGGAACGCGAATTCCGTCAGCGGCGTCTTCTTCACCGTGCCCTTGCGGGTGGCGAAGAACACGAAGCAGGTCGGGTCGTACTCGCGCACAGGCAGCAGGGCCTGCACCTTCTCACCCTCACCCAGCGGCAGCAGGTTCACGATGGGCTTGCCACGCGCACCCGGGCCGGCTTCCGGCATCTGGTACACCTTGAGCCAGTAGACGCGACCGGTGCTGGTGAAGGTCAGCAGCGTGTCATGGGTGTTGACCACCCACAGCTGCTGCACGACGTCTTCGTCCTTCAGTGCCGAGGCCGAACGACCCTTGCCGCCACGCTTCTGCGCGCGGTACAGGCTGGCCGGCTGACGCTTGATGTAACCGGTGTGCGAGAGCGTCACCACCACGTCTTCCGGCGCGATGAGGTCAAGCACGTTCAGGTCTTCCTGCGAGTGCTGGATCTCGGTGCGCCGCTCGTCGCCGTAATCGGTACGGATCTGCTCGAGCTCTTCGCGGATCACTTCCAGCAGGCGCGTCGGGTTCTCGAGGATCTCGATGAGGCCGCGGATCGTATCGAGAATCTCGCGGTACTCATCGGAGAGCTTTTCCTGCTCCAGGCCGGTGAGGCGATGCAGACGCATCTGCAGGATTTCGGTGGCTTGCGCTTCGGACAGCTGGTAGCCGTTCTCGTTCAGGCCATCACGCGSATCCATGTCTTCAGGACGCGACGATTCCGCACCCGTGGCGGCGAGCAGTGCCTTGACCAGGCCCGGCTCCCAACGACGGGCGACCATGCGCTCGCGCGCTTCGGCCGACGACGCGGAGGTACGGATCAGCTCGATCATCTCTTCGATGTTGGCAAGCGCGACCGTAAGGCCTTCGAGGATATGTGCGCGCTGGCGTGCCTTGCGCAGTTCGAAGATGGTGCGGCGCGTGACGACTTCGCGGCGATGGCGAATGAAGGCCTCGAGGATGTCCTTGAGGTTCATCAGCTTGGGCTGGCCGTCGAGCAGGGCCACCATGTTGATGCCGAAGGTGACCTGCAGCTGGGTCTGCTGGAACAGGTTGTTCAGCACGACGTCGCCCATGGAATCGCGGCGGATCTCGATGACCACGCGCATACCGTCCTTGTCGGACTCGTCGCGCAGCTCGCTGATGCCCTCGAGCTTCTTTTCCTTTACCAGCTCGGCGATCTTCTCGATCAGGCGAGCCTTGTTCACCTGGTACGGCAGCTCGTGGACGAGGATCGTCTCGCGGCCGTTCGCTTCGGTTTCGATCGAGGTGCGGGCACGCACGAGGATGCGACCACGACCAGTGCGGTACGCCTCGACGATACCGGACGAGCCGTTGATGATGCCGGCGGTCGGGAAGTCCGGACCGGGGATGAACGTCATCAGTTCGTCGATTCCGAGCGAGGGGTCCTCGATCAGCCCGAGCACCGCATTGATGACCTCGGTCATGTTGTGCGGCGGGATGTTSGTCGCCATGCCGACGGCGATACCCGCGGAACCGTTGACGAGCAGGTTCGGCACGCGGGTCGGAAGGACCAGCGGCTCGTGTTCGCTTTCGTCGTAGTTCGGTCCGAAATCGACGGTTTCCTTGTCGATATCGGCCATCAGCTCATGCGTGAGGCGCGCCATGCGCACCTCGGTGTATCGCATGGCCGCGGCGTTGTCGCCGTCCACCGAACCGAAGTTACCCTGGCCGTCGACCAGCATGTAGCGCAAGGAGAACGGCTGCGCCATGCGGACGATCGTGTCGTAGACCGACGCGTCGCCATGCGGATGGTATTTACCGATCACGTCACCGACCACGCGGGCCGACTTCTTGTACGGCTTGTTCCAGGAGTTGCTCAGCTCGTTCATGGCGAACAGCACGCGTCGATGTACCGGCTTAAGGCCGTCGCGCACATCGGGCAGTGCGCGCCCGACGATGACGCTCATCGCGTAGTCGAGATAGCTCTGACGCATCTCGTCTTCGATGTTGACGCGGATGACTTCTTTGGCGAGTTCTGCCATCAATCGGCTTCCTGGATGTCTAACAATAGGCCCCCGCCGGCCGCGCGATTCGCGGTATCGCGACGCGGCCGACCCAACCCGTCGATGGTAGCACAACGGGCGTCGAAAAGACAGCTAAAAGGTGTTCTAATTCAATGACTTACGCAGGTGTTTTGGCGGCGCGGTAAAGCAGTGTCCTGGCGAACAGGAAATTCGCCACGGAGCCCCCTACCGAGCCTGCCGCCACGGCCACCGCGGGCCACGCGCGGAGCGCCGGAAATGCCTGGAAAACGAGAACGTAAACCCCGTTGTTGATCACCGCGCCGACGGCCATCAGGCCCATCCAGCGAAGCCACTCGGAACCCTGGCTCTGGCCCGAGTCACGCTGCGCGAACGTGTGGTTGCGGTTCCACCACCAGGTAACGCTCGCGGCGCTGAGGAACGATACGATGCGCGCCGTGTACACGCTCCAGTCCGCCAGGCGGACCAGAGCCTGGGCGATACCGGCGTCGACGATGAAGCCGAGCAGGCCGCCCACCGCGAACAGGGCCACCTCACGGCGCAGACGGCTCACGGAAACAGGATCCGCATCTGCTCCTCGTCAGGCTTGAGGATCACCCCGCGCTCGGTGACGATGGCATCGATCAGCTCGGCCGGGGTCACGTCGAACACTGGGTTCCAGGCGTCGGCACCCTCGATCACGGTACGCGTACCGGCAATCGACAACAGTTCCGTTGCGTCGCGCAACTCGATCTCGATGTCGTCACCGGTCCCCGTTGCCATGTCGACGGTGGTCGACGGCGCCACGACCATGAACTTCACGCCATGGTGGCGTGCGGCGATGGCCAGTTGGTAAGTGCCGATCTTGTTGGCGGTGTCGCCGTTGGCCGCGATGCGATCCGCGCCGACGATGACCCATCTCACCTTGCCGTCTTTCATGAGGTGCGAGGCGGCGGAATCGGCGATGAGCTTGGCGGGGATGCCGTCTCGCACCAGCTCCCACATGGTCAGGCGGGCACCCTGCTGCCAGGGACGCGTCTCGCCGGCGTAAACCTGCTCGATATTGCCCATGGCGACACCGGCACGAATCACGCCCAAAGCCGTACCGTATCCGGCGGTGGCAAGCGAACCGGTGTTGCAGTGCGTGAGCACGTGCGAACCCGCTTCGATCAGCGAGGCGCCGAGTTCGCCCATGTGACGGTTGGCAGCGAGGTCTTCATCCTGGATGGCCTGCGCTTCGACTTCCAGTGCGGCGGTATCAGCGCCTGCAAGCACGCGCCTGTTCATGCGGTCCAGCGCCCACATGAGGTTCACTGCCGTGGGGCGCGCAGCGCGCAACGTGGCCATGGAAGCGGCGAGATCCTCACCCGTTTTCGCAGCCAGCACGACGCCCCATGCCGCGGCGATACCGATCGCGGGAGCGCCCCGCACGGCGAGGTCGCGGATGGCGCGAGTGACGTCATCGGCGTTCACGCAATCGAACCAGATTTCTTCCGCCGGGAGGCGACGCTGGTCGAGCAGGCGGAGACGGTCGCCCTGCCACTGCACGGCGCGAATGGAGTCGTGGGAGGTGGTGATGTTCATCTCCCGATTATCGCACGGCGTCCCGGCATGCGGCCGGTCCGCCGTGCCTACGCCTGCCTAGGTCCTGGACTTCAATGTGTGGACCAAGTCACGACGGACCAGGTGCACACCATAGACCTGGTTAGGCCCCAGCAAGGCGTCCATGCGTACGGTGACGAAGCCGCCGGACTCCTCCAGGATCTGCCCCCGGAATGACATCTCGGCAGGCTGCGTGTAGATGCCGATCCCGCCGAAGCGCTCACCGCAAAGCCAGAGCGTGCCGACGTTAACGGCACGCCCCTGCTTGGGTAACGCGCCGGACAAATCGCGCTGCATCAGGCTGGCGAGCGCTGCCGCCCCTTCGTTGAGTTCGGTGTTGAATGTCGCGCGCGCCGCGTCGTCGAGCTTCATGAATCGCGCTTCGGCGATGGGCGTCGGGAGGTCATAGGTGTAGCGCCCAATCCAGGGCTGGGCGCCGTGCGATTCCACCTGGTAGACCAGCGCCATGCGGAACCTTCCGTCGGTACCGTGCTCAACGTAGACGTACGGATGCACAGTGTAGGTCGCCGATGCGCCACGATCGGGCATGCCGGCCTCCGAAAGCGCCGCAGCCACCGTCGGCATGGGATCGATATCGAACACCGAATGCTTGTACTTCTCGGCCATCTCACGTGTCTTCGATTCGACCCGCAGTCCTCCGAGGATGGGTCCCAGGAAGATGCTTCCACCCTCGTTCTGCATGACGATGTACTGTGACGTACCCACGTGCGCCGCAGGAGCCGGAAGTTGCCCGGACGCCGGCACCTGGGCAACCGTGGTGATCGAAATCGAACTCACGGGTAGCGCCGTCGGCGGCCTCATCGCCGGCCCGGCACACCCAGACAAAACCAGTGCGCCGGCCATGAGCCACGCGTATTTCAAAGCGTTCATGAATCCCCCATCCCTGTTCAGGCGGCTCCCTTGCCGCTGGCGGAGTATGCCACGCGCCTACGCCGCTGCTATTGCGGTTCGGAATCAGCCTGATTGACGAAAATCAGCACCCCGATGATTGCCATGTAGAACCGGAAGGCCCCTTCCTGCCCATTCCACGCCTTCGATTGCCACATGGCAAACCACTCCCCGCCAACCACCATGAAGCCGAAGAACCAGACCACGAAGCCGAGGGCGCAGCCGGCGACAACCCAGCGTTTGGCCGCCTGAAAGAGGTGTGTCGATTGGTTGCGGGCACGCCAGAGGGCGAAGCTTCCGATAAGGAGCAATACGCCCGTCGCTGCCTCGCCCGCAATGATGAGAACGTAACCGGCGTGCCACATCCATGGCCGGACGATCGCCCTTTCCAGCAACGCGTTGCCCGGAAAGGTCGTATCCATCGACAACACATGCTGCACGAAGGCGAAGTTCGAGCCATAGTCGATGAGGTTGTCGTACGCCACGACCAGCGCAAAGGCCGCCAGCGTCAGCGAGAGAAGGATTTTGGCCAGGCGCGCATTCATGCCAACTAACGGCTGGCGAGCCAGTCATGGATGGCAGGCGGCACCTGGGCCTGGGCACGACCGGAAACGTAGATCCCGATATGGCCGCCCTTGAAAGCGAGCGCGGTGTAATCCTTGCTGCCAATGACATCGCCCATGGGCGTGGACGCAGCCGGCGGCACGAGGTGATCCTGCTCGGCGTAGATGTTCAGCACCGGGTGGGTGATCTTCTTCAGATCGATCGCCTTGCCACCGATGTGCGCCTCACCCTTGATCAGCTGGTTCTTCTGGAAGAAGTCGCGAGCGAACTCGCGAAACGCCTCACCCGCCTGGTCGGGTGAATCGAAGATCCACTTTTCCATGCGAAGGAAATTCTCGACTTCCTTCGGGTTGTCGAGGATGTCCACGAGGCCGACGTACTTCTGCTGGTTCAGACGAACTGGCTTCAGCGTGAGGTAGGCGAAGTTCATGACATCGGCCGGGACATTGCCGTACGTATCCACAAACAGGTCGATGTCGATATTTCGCGCCCAATGCGAAAGCATGTTGTCGGGCGTATGGAAGTCCACCGGCGTCACCATGGTGACGAGGTTGCGAACCTTTTCCGGATGCAGGGTGGCATAGCAAAGCGAGAACACACCGCCCTGGCAGATGCCGAGCAAGTTGAGCGATTCAATCGCGTGGCGCGTCCGAATCACATCGATGCAGCGATCCAGGTAGCCGTCTATATAGTCTTCCAGAGTCAACCAGCGATCGGCGCCGTCGGGATAACCCCAGTCGATGAGATACACATCCTCGCCCTGGGCGAGCAGGTTGCGCACCATGGATCGATCTTCCTGCAAGTCGACCATCCACGGCGTGTTGACCAGTGCGTAACAGATCAGCAGGGGTGTCTTGGCACTCGGCTTCTTCGTGCCCTTGAAATGCCAGAGCGTGAGCTTGTCTTCGGTATACACGGCCTCGCGCGGCGTGGTGCCGAGCTCGATCGGCCCCATGTGCTTGAGCGTTTCCATTCCGGCTTCGAGCTTCCGGCGAAACGCTTCGACTTCGGCCCGCGCGCTCTCGGGGTCGAACGAAAACGGATTGCCGTTCATCGCGCCCTGCCCTTCTTCGCAGCCGTCTTACCGGCTCGCAGCGTCGCCACTTCAGCACGAAGCGCCTCGACCTCAGCCACCAGCCCATGCATCTGCCGCAACTCCCGACGCATCGCCTGCAATCGCTCGCCAAGACTGTCCACTTCGGTACGCGTAGGCATGCCAGCCTGGCGCGTCACGCGCTCGACCTGTTTCTGCTGCAGCACTTTCAGGCGCATCTGCGCGTTCACGAGCGACGCATATACCTCGCGGAATTCGTTGGATAACGCAGCCTCACCGTAGTTTTCCTCGGCAAGATTTACCCATCGGTCGTAAACCGAACGCATGGACTCCGCGTCCGATGGTGCGGGCTGCTCGCGAAGCGCGGCGCCTGCACGGTCGTTCACGCCCTGCAGCAAAGCCTGGAACCGCGCGTAGTGTTCCGCATAGTCGATCCATGCGCGGAACAAGGCCTGCTGCTCTTCCTGCTGTTCGCGTGTGAGACCGAACGTCGGCATCGACAGCGTTTCGCGCGCCACGCGCGCCCACTCGTCGAACTGTTCGGTACCCGGTTGTGGCATCTCGGCGCCGGACGGCGGACCGTAGCCATACGCCGCGGCGCCTGGTGGCGGCCCGTAGCCGAACGGTGCGGAGCCACGCGGGAAGGCGCCCGGCGGCCCATAGGGCGAAGGCCCCGCTGTGCCCGGGCCGCCAAAGGGAGGCACGCCCCCCATCGCAAATGGCGCCGCCCCGGGTTCGCCGGCGGCCATCGAGCGCATCCAGTCGCCATAACCGCTCAGGCCGCTGAACATCCGTCCCATGATGTCAGCGGACGGCGACGCAGCCGCGCCCTGACTTGCGGGATCGAACTGGCGCGACCAGGTTTCCAGCCCCGCGCGGACGAAGGCCTGGTACTGATCGATGAAATCGTTGGGCTTATCGGACATGGGGTAATCGTACCGCGTGGAGGGCCTCAGGAAGCTGTAGGAGCCTGCCAGATGAACGACAAAGCCCGGCGTCTTGCGACGCCGGGCTTTGTGAGTACAGCTTGAAGCAGGCTTAACCGGTGACGTTTTCGTCTTCGGTAACGGCCTTCATCGACAGGCGGATACGGCCCTGCTTATCGACTTCGAGGACCTTGACCTTGACGATGTCGCCTTCCTTGAGCTTGTCCGAGACCTTCTCGACGCGCTCGCTGGAGATCTGCGAGACGTGAACGAGACCGTCCTTGCCCGGCATGATCGTGACGAAGGCGCCGAAGTCCATCAGCTTGGCAACCTTGCCCTCGTAGATACGGCCCGGCTCGACGTCCGAAACGATCTGCTCGATGCGCTTGCGCGCGGCTTCGGCGGCTTCGCGGTTGACCGACGCGATGACAACGTTGCCGTCATCGGTGATGTCGATCGTGGTACCGGTCTCTTCGGTGATCGAGCGGATGGTCGCGCCACCCTTGCCGATCACTTCGCGGATCTTGTCCGGGTGGATCTTGATCGTGAGCAGGCGCGGTGCGAACTCGCTCATTTCCGAGCGGGCTTCGGTGATGCACTTGGCCATTTCGCCGAGGATATGCAGGCGACCACGCTTGGCCTGGGCCAGCGCCGTGCGCATGATCTCTTCGGTGATGCCGTCGACCTTGATGTCCATCTGCAACGCGGACACGCCATCGGCGGTACCGGCTACCTTGAAGTCCATGTCGCCGAGGTGATCTTCGTCACCGAGGATGTCGGAGAGCACGACGAAGTCGTTGCCTTCCTTCACCAGGCCCATGGCGATACCGGCAACAGCCGACTTCAGCGGAACGCCCGCGTCCATCATGGCCAGCGAAGAACCGCAGACCGAAGCCATCGACGAGGAGCCATTCGACTCGGTGATTTCCGAGACGACGCGGATCACGTACGGGAACTCTTCGATCGTCGGCTTGACAGCCTGCACGCCGCGCTTGGCGAGACGGCCGTGGCCGATTTCGCGACGCTTCGGGCTACCGACGCGACCGGTTTCACCGACCGAGAACGGAGGGAAGTTGTAATGGAAGAGGAACGTGTCCTTCCACTCGCCTTCCGGCGCGTCGATGAGCTGCGAGTCACGGGTGGTGCCGAGCGTGGCAACGACCAGGGCCTGCGTCTCACCGCGGGTGAAGAGCGCCGAACCGTGCGTGCGCGGCAGGACGCCGACGCGCACCGAGATCGGGCGGACGTCGTCGAGCTGGCGGCCGTCGATGCGGACCTTCGTGCTGAGGACGCCGTCGCGCAGGGTGCGGTACTCGACTTCGCCGAAGGCGTTGCCGATGTCTGCGTCGGTCCAGCCATTGGCTTCGGCGTTGGCAGCGATGGCCGTCTTCACGTCGCTCTTGAGCGCGCTGACGACGTCACGACGGGCGAGCTTGTCGCGGATCTGGAAGGCTTCGGTGAAACGGTTGCCGACAGCGGACTTGACCGCGTCGAACAGCGCCGTCTTGGCGACCGGAGCGTCCCACTTGAACGTCTTGACGCCGGCTTCGGCGACGAAGGCGTTGATCGTGTCGATCGCGAGCTGCATCTGCTGGTGACCGAACACCACCGCGCCGAGCATGACGTCTTCGCTGAGCAGCTTGGCTTCCGACTCGACCATCATCACGGCGCTGGAGGTACCGGCCACGACGAGGTCGAGGTCGGAGGTCTTCAGCTGGGCGGCGGTCGGGTTGAGGATGTACTGGCCATTCGCGTAACCGACGCGAGCCGCACCGATCGGACCCTTGAAGGGCACGCCGGCGAGACGCATCGCGGCTGAAGCACCGATCAGCGCCGGGATGTCACCGTCGACTTCCGGGTTCAGCGACACGACCTGTGCGATGACCTGGATTTCGTTACGGAACTCTTCCGGGAAMAGCGGACGAAGCGGACGATCGATCAGGCGCGAAGTAAGCGTTTCCTTCTCGGTCGGACGGCCTTCGCGCTTGAAGAAGCCACCCGGGATACGACCCGCGGAGTAGAACTTCTCCATGTAGTCGACCGTGAGCGGGAAGAAGTCCTGGCCGTCGCGCGCCTTGGGGGCAGCGACGACAGTGACCAGAACGACAGTGCCGCCCATGCTGACCATGACTGCACCGGAGGCCTGGCGGGCAATTTCGCCCGTCTCCAGTGTGACTTCGTGACTACCGTACTGGAATGACTTGGTTACTTTCGCCACCGTGATCTCCTCGTCCTGTTCGTTTTAGCGGCGCRGGCCGAGGCGTTCGATCAGGGTCTGATAGCGACCCAGGTCGTTTGCCTTCAGATAGGAAAGCAGCTTCTTGCGCTGGTTGACCATCTTCAGCAGGCCGCGACGCGAATGGTGGTCCTGCTTGTGAGCCTGGAAATGATCCTGCAGCTGCAGGATGTTGGCGGACAGCAGGGCGACCTGGACTTCGGTCGAGCCCGTGTCGTTTTCCTTGCGGCCGAAATCCTTGATGATCTGACCGGTCTGTTCGGGAGTAAGCATTGAATCGTTTCCTTAAAAGCGGGTGCGAAGCTTGCGCAACCTCAGCGGACCGCTGAAGTTGCGCAAGCTTCGCATTGTGTTGAAAGCTATGAAATGAGCACTCTATTGTAACGTCGTGCGCGTACCGGCAACAAGCCCGGTCAAGCGGTCGGGAGGTTGAGACCCCGAAGGACGCGGAGCAGGCCATCGTCGGCGATTTCCCCGAGCGCCATGAGACGCCCATCCGCACCCCACACCGCGCAACGCCCTGGTTGGGTGCCCTGCCCCAGCGGCACCGGCTGGCCGAAGCCAAAGATACGCGTCTGCTCGGGGTCGAGTTCCACCCGGAGGATATGCGTCAGCCCGGCATCTACCGGCATCAGGAAGGCTTCGAGCTGCTCCGGGCCCGCCTCGGCGGCATCGCGCAGGGTGTCCAGCGTGATCATCGGCGGCTCCATGAACGGCTCGACCCAGAGGCGGCGGAGGCCGGTCAGATGGGCGCCGCAGCCGAGATGGGCGCCAAAGTCGACGGCAAGGCTGCGCACGTACGTCCCCGACCCACACTCCACATGCAAGCGGACGGTATCGCCTTCGCGCCCGATCACCTCGAGCCGGTAGACGTCGACCTCCCGGGCGGGAACGTCCACAACCTCGCCCCGTCGCGCACGCACGTAAAGCGGAACGCCGTCCTGCTTGATCGCCGAATAGGCCGGAGGGATCTGCACGATATGGCCGCGCAGCGGCGCCAACGCCGCTTCGATCATCGCCTCGTCCAGTTCCGGGACGGGACACGTCTCCACCACGTCACCCTCAAGGTCGGCCGTCGTCGTTGTCACGCCCAGCCGCACCTCGGCCTCATAGGCCTTGCGCGAACCCAGCAGCCAGCCGGCCAACTTGGTCGCCTCACCGAAGCAAAGCGGCAACAACCCGGTCGCGAGCGGATCGAGACTGCCCGTGTGACCGCCCTTGGCCGCGCCCACGAGCCGACGCGCCGCCTGCAATGCCTGGTTGGAGCTCAGGCCGAGTGGCTTGTCGAGCAGAAGGATCCCGTGGATGTCACGAAAGGTTCGACGGTTCATAGAGGCAGAAATGAGAAGTGGCCAAGAGATGGCCAGAACACTGTAGGAGCCGATTCATCGGCGATCCCGCGCCAGCGGGCCAGTTTGCCGCTAGCACCCATCGCTGCTGAAGCAGCTCCCACACAAAAGCATCGCCGATGAATCGGCTCCTACTTGGACTCTTCTTCTGCGGGATCGGCCGGGGGAACCGGATTTTCACGCAGCAGGCGCTCGATGCGTTCACCGGTATCGACGGACTCGTCGTACTTGAACTTCAGCTGGGGCACCTTGCGCAGGATCATGGACTTCGACAGCGCATGACGGAACTCGGGAGCGAGCTCCTTCAGCGCCTTCATCACCACCGGCGACTCTTCCGGCTTGAGCGCCGTGACCCATACGGTGGCCCAATCGAGGTCGCGGGTTACTTCTACATCCGACACGCTGGCCGAAGGCAGCGCGTAGTCGCGTACAGCGGCATGCAACAGTTCGCTGATTTCGCGGCGAAGCTGGGCGGACACGCGGTCGGTACGCTTGAAATCACGGGACGGCATATCCGCCTCCAGTTTTTGATAGGTGCATAAACGAATAAAGCCTCCCCGGCGTACCGGGGAGGCAAGCTGACGCGAGTTACAGCGTGCGAGGCACTTCGATGCGCTCGAAGCACTCGATCTGGTCGCCGACCTTGACGTCGTTGTACTGCTTGACGGCGATACCGCATTCCATGCCGTTACGGACCTCGTCAACGAGTTCCTTGAAGCGGCGGAGCGACTCGAGTTCGCCCTGGAACACGACCACGTTGTCACGCAACACGCGGATCGGCTTGCTGCGCTTGACGTTGCCTTCGATGACCATGCAGCCCGCGACCGCGCCGAACTTCGACGAACGGAACACGTCACGAACCTGCGCGACACCGATGATCTCTTCGCGGATCTCCATGCCCAGCAGGCCGGTAGCCGCCTGCGTGACCTGGTCGATCACGTCGTAGATGATCGAGAAGTAACGGACGTCGAGCCCGTTGGTATCGATCACCTTGCGTGCCGACGCGTCGGCACGGACGTTAAAGCCGATGATCAGCGCCTTCGAAGCCGTTGCCAGCGTGGCCTCGGACTCGGTAATGCCGCCCACGCCGGAAGCGATCACGTTCACCTTGACCAGGTCGTTGCCGATCTGGGTAAGCGAATCGCGCAGCGCCTCGACCGAACCCTGCACATCCGCCTTGACGAGGATGTTGAGGGTCTGCTGGCCCTGGCCCTGACCCATCTGGGCGATGATGTCTTCCAGACGGTTCGACTTGCTGACCAGGCGGGTCTCGCGACGCTTGAGCAGTCGTTCGGCCGCCACTTCGCGAGCCAGGCGCTCGTCCTTCACGGCGACGAAGTCGTCACCCGACTCCGGCACGCCGGACAGACCCAGCACCTGCACCGGAATCGACGGGCCGGCTTCATTGACCTGCTTACCGGTTTCGTCGACGAGTGCACGCATGCGGCCGTATTCGACACCGCAGACGACGAAGTCGCCCTTCTTCAGCGTGCCCTGCTGGACCAGCACCGTGGCCACCGGACCGCGACCGCGGTCGAGGCTGGATTCGATCACGACACCCGAAGCGCGGCCATCGGCCACCGCCTTGAGTTCCATGACTTCGGCCTGGGCCGAAATCGCATCGAGCAGTGCATCGACGCCGTCGCCGGTCTTCGCCGAGAGCGGCACGAACGGTGTCTCGCCGCCCCACTCTTCGGGGATGACTTCGAGGAGGCCGAGGCCCTGCTTGACGTTGTCCGGATTGGCACCGGCCTTGTCCATCTTGTTCAGCGCGACGATCAGCGGCACCTTGGCGGCGCGCGCATGCTTCACGGCTTCGATCGTCTGCGGCATGACGCCGTCGTCGGCCGCGACCACGAGCACCACGATATCCGTGGACTGYGCACCACGAGCACGCATGGACGTAAACGCCGCATGGCCCGGGGTGTCGAGGAAGGTGATGACACCGCGGCTGGTTTCGACGTGGTACGCGCCGATGTGCTGGGTGATGCCACCGGCTTCGCCCGAAGCGACCTTGGTGCGACGGATGTAGTCGAGTAGCGACGTCTTGCCATGGTCGACATGACCCATGATCGTGACGACCGGCGGACGCGAAACCTTCTCGCCCTCGAGTTCGGCGGTCTGCGTCTGCGTCTGCAGCGCGGCTTCCGCGTCGTTCTCGGTGGCACGAACCGGGTTGTGACCGAGTTCTTCGACGACCAGTGCGGCCGTGTCGTGATCGATCGTCTGGTTGATGGTCGCCATGACGCCCATCTTGAACAGCGCCTTGACCACCTCGGCACCCTTCACGGCCATCTTCTGGGCGAGATCGGTAACGAGGTTGTTGTCGCCGATCACGACATCACGGACCACCGCGGCGGTCGGACGCGTGAAGCCGTGCGGACCACCGGACGAAGCGCCGCCGCGCGGGGCTTCGGCGCGACCACGGACCTTGCCGCCGCCACGACGATTGGCGCTGGAGCGACGTGCGCGATCGGCATCGGACAGATGCATCTCGCCGCCACCAAAACGCTTGCCGCCGGAGTCGCGGTCGTTGCCACGGCCGGGGCCGCCGCTGTTACCACCGCCGCCACCACCGCCGCCGTGCTTCGGACGCGCGTTACCACGCGAATCGTTAGCTGCTGCGACCGAACCAGGGGCCGGACGCGGAGCGGGTGAAGGCGCAGCCGCACGCGGAGCCGGCGCTGGCGCCGGAGCTGCCACGACCGGCGGAGGCGCCGGGGCTGGCGCCGGTGCGGGAACCGGCTTGGGAATGACGCGCTCGCGCTTGCGCGGCTCATGGATGGTCGGCGTGATCATGCCGAGCCGGCGCGTATCGAGCTTGCCTGTCGTGTGGGTCACGCCATTCTCGTCAGTGAACGTAGTCACCGGCGCAGCCGGAGCGGGCGCCGCCGGAGCGGCAGCAGGCGTCGGCGCAGCCGTCGCTTCGGCAGATGCCGGCGACGTCTTGGCCGCTGCCTGGGCAGCTTCAGCGCGTGCGCGCTCGGCGGCTTGCTCGGCCTCGGCGCGGCGACGCGCCTCGGCGGCAGCCTCTTCCTGACGACGTGCCTCGGCTTCAGCGGCGTGACGGGCTTCTTCAGCCTGTCGGCGCTCGGCCTCCTCGCGGCGCTGTGCCTCGTCGCTCTCACGCTGGGCATGAGACTCGGCGAGCTTGCGCGCGGCGTCCTCACGCTCCGGATCGTGCGAGGCGTCTTCGGCAATCGTGCTGCGCTTGACGTACGTGCGCTTGGTGCGGACTTCGACGTTGACCGTCTTCGCCGCGCCAGCGCCACGCCCCGTACCGGAGCTCACCTTCAACTCACCGACCGTGCGGCGCTTGAGGGTGATCTGGCGAGGCGYCGTTTCGTCCGTTTCGGGAGCGGCGTCGTTCTTGCCGTGCGTGCGACGCAGGAATCCGAGCAGCTTCACCTTTTCGGTGCTGCTGATGACCTGCTCCGCATCGGAGAATTTCATGCCGGCTTCGCCAAGCTGCCCAAGCAGCTTGTCGACCGGGAGGCCCAATTGATGGGCGAGTTGTTTGATTGTGACGTCCGACATCGTTCTTTATTCTCCGCCGTTCCCGCGCGTAACCTTACGTGCCGACGATGACCCGTACGGCTGCCTCCATCCATGGCGGGAGACCTCGTGGCCTCCCTCGAGGCGTCCGTCCAGGACGCTTCCGGTCTCGCGCTTAGCCACCCTTTTCCAGGCGGGCGATCATCGGAGCACGCGCAGCCATGATCAGCTGCGAAGCGCGTTCCTCTGTCATGCCATCGATATCGATGAGTTCGTCGACGGCAAGGTCACCCAGGTCGTCCAGCGTCTTCACACCACGATCCGCCAGCGCGAAGGCGGTCGCATCGTCCATGCCGTCCAGACCGAGCAGTTCCTCGGAAGGCGGGTTTTCTTCCACACCTTCCTCGGCAGCCAGTGCCTCGGTCAGGAGGGCGTCGCGGGCGCGAGCACGGAGTTCCTCGACGATGTCTTCGTCGAAGCCTTCCACGTTGAGCAGCTCGGCGCTCGGCACGTAAGCAATTTCTTCGATGGACGAGAAGCCTTCCTGCACCAGGATGCCAGCGATCTCTTCGTCCACTTCGAGTTTGTCCTGGAACAGCTGCAGCGCGGCGGCCTGTTCGGCCTCACTCTTCGCCGTCACCTGGTCCTGCGTCATCACGTTGAGCTGCCAGCCGGTGAGCTTGCTGGCGAGGCGCACGTTCTGGCCACCGCGACCGATCGCCTGGGACAGCTTGTCCTCGGCAACGGCGATGTCCATGGAGTGCTTCTCTTCATCCATGATGATCGACTGCACTTCAGCCGGCGCCATCGCATTGATGACGTACTGCGCCTGGTTCTCGTGCCACAGGATGATGTCGACGCGCTCGCCGTTGAGCTCGTTGGACACGGCCTGCACGCGCGAACCGCGCATGCCGATGCATGCGCCGATGGGATCGGTGCGGCTATCGTGGGCGACGACGGCGATCTTGGCACGGTCACCCGGATCGCGGGCGCAGCCCTTGATCTCGACCAGGCCCTGACCGACTTCCGGCACTTCGAGCTTGAACAGTTCGATCATGAATTCCGGCGCGCTGCGTGAAACGAACAGCTGCGGACCACGGACTTCCGACTTCACTTCGTACAGGTAACCGCGAACGCGGTCGCCGACGCGGGCCGATTCACGGGGAATCGTCTTGTCGCGCGGGATGAAGGCCTCGGCATTGCTGCCGAGGTCGAGATAGACGTTGCCGCGCTCGACGCGCTTGACGATACCGGTGACGAGTTCGCCGACACGATCCACGAACTGGTCGACCACCTGCTGGCGCTCGGCCTCGCGAACACGCTGCACGATGACCTGCTTCGCAGCCTGCGCAGCGATACGGCCAAACTCGGCGTTCTCGACCTGATGCTCGATGGCACCACCGATCTCCGCCACTTCGCCTTCGCCGGCTTCGTCTTCAGCGTCCATCAGGCGGATCTGATAAGACGGATCCTCCATTTCGACGTCGTCGGCGACGATCTCCCAGCGACGGAAGGTCTCGTAATCACCCGTGTTGCGATCGATCTCGACACGAATGTCCGGATCCTCATCGGGGTAGCGCTTCTTGGCGGCCGAGGCCAGCGCCGCTTCCATGGCGTCAAAAATGACTTCGCGCGGTACGCCCTTTTCGTTGGCGACCGCGTCGACTACCAGCAAAAGTTCTTTGCTCATTGCCGCTACTCCCGTAAGGATGCCCCGCGGCACCCCGTCGTTTCGTTATTTGGGTTTCTTTCCGCCCAGACCGGGCTTCGGCTGTGGCGCATAGCCAAGAGCCACCCAATCGGGAACCACGCGGGCGCTTTCGACGTCCGCATGCTCGAATTCAAATCGGCCAGCCTCACCTTCGACCACAATGTGCTCGCCATTTACTTCAATGACGTTGCCTTTGAGGCGCCGACGACCCTCGATAGGGGCCTTCAGCAGCACTTTGACTTCCTGGCCGCTCACGCGAGCGAACTGCTCCGCCGTGAACAGAGGGCGGTCGATGCCGGGTGAGGAGACTTCTAATACATAGTTGCCAGGGATCGGATCTTCAACGTCGAGGTAGGCGGAGAACTCGCGGCTCGCGGCCTCGCAATCCTCCACCGTCACTTCCACCGGCAGTTCCGCCGCCTCGCGACGTTCGCGCTCGGCGCCCAGCACGTCCAGATAGACGCGCAGCGTTTGCTGCCCGTCGGACGGGGCGAAATCCATACCCAGTACTTCGAGGCCAAGCTCGGCCACGATGTCTGAAAAGCGTTGTGTAAGTGCGTTGGTATCCACGTTACCTGCGGTTTTTCCATTCGCCAGAAACAAAAAAAGGGCGCGAGCGGCCCATTCCATTACGTCGCCGATGTATCCGACACTTTCCTCCAGCGCTCGCCGCGATGCCCTGAYGGCGCTCACAGTGTGTCGCAGGGCGCCTCCGTGCGCCCAACAAAAAAGCCTCACGAGGAGGCTTTCTTGTAAAAAGAAAGTTCCTGAAGCACCCACTGGGTGTAAGGCCTAAACCGGGGCCCAACGGCGCTTAAGATTCACTAAGTCTATCGTATTTTAATGTCTTCGTGCAAGGTCGTCGGTCCCGTCCTAGAATGGCCCCAGGGGCGAAACCGGGGGACGGGATGGACGGTACGGCGAATCTCGACGTACACACGCTAGGCATTATCGGCCTGGCCGTGGGGGCGACCATTGCATTGAGTTTTACCCTGCTCAGTATGGTGCTGCGCGGGATGCTCGCCCTGCACATCTGGGCAGGGGCGTTCTGGCTGCTTACCCTGGCCGGGCTGGCGGAAGGTTACGACGAAAATGCGACCTTCCTGTCGACTATCGTTGGAAGCCTGCTGATAGCGGCGGCCAATGGCGCCATGCTCGGTGGCATCGCCATCCACATCAAATATCCCCTGCGGTGGCGGTGGCCAGCCTTGCTGATCGCCCTCTTCCTGGCGGTGCAAGTCGCCTTTCTCCTCACACCCCCACCCCAGGCGGTCGAAGCCACCGTGTTCGGCGTGAAGAGCATCATCTGGGATGCCTGGATGATCTGGCTCCTCCTGTTCCGTGCCCCGCGCGAGCTGAGGACAGGCTGCGCGTTCACTGCGCTCGTCTTCGCCATCGATACCTTCTTTTATCTGGCCCGGGCAGCAGTCTCAATGCATCCTGAGATGGAATCGCACGTGCTGCTGTCATCCATCCTGACGACGTCCAACTACCTGTTCGGGATTCTTTGCACCTTCCTGCTGAGCACCGGCTTCACCCTGATGCTGGCCCAACGCCTGGTGCACGACCTGCGCTGCGCCGCCGAAATCGATGGCCTGACCGGCCTGCTGAATCGCACCGCCGTGGTCCGGGAG